>JBARAF010000288.1:0-6667 GCA_049791695.1 Croceibacterium sp. | reverse complement strand
GAACTGTCGTTCCTCGACGAAGCGCAAATGCTCATGCTGGGCATGGGCGCGCTGCTGGGCGTGGCCCAGGGCTCTGTCCGCGCGCCGCGGCTGCTGGTCATCAAGTGGCTGGGCGGCACCGAAGGCGAAAAGCCGACCGTGTTCGTCGGCAAGGGCGTGACGTTCGACACCGGCGGCATCTCGATCAAGCCCGCCGCCGGGATGGAAGACATGAAATGGGACATGGGCGGCGCCGGTGCCGTGGCCGGGGCCATGCTGGCACTGGCCGGGCGCAAGGCGAAAGCCAATGTGATCGGCGTCATGGGGCTGGTGGAAAACATGCCTGACGGCAATGCCCAGCGTCCGGGCGACGTGGTCACCAGCCTGTCCGGCCAGACGGTGGAAGTAATCAACACCGATGCCGAAGGGCGGCTGGTGCTGTGCGACGCGATGACTTGGGCCCAGCGCGAATTCCAGCCTGCCGTGCTGGTGGACCTGGCCACCCTGACCGGGGCGATGATCATCGCGCTCGGCCATGAATTCGGCGGCGTGTTCAGCAACAATGACAGCCTGGCGCAGTCCCTCACGGCTGCGGGCGAGGCTTCGGGCGACCGGCTGTGGCGTTTCCCGCTGACGCCGGCTTACGACAAGCTGATCGACAGCCCGATTGCCGACATGAAGAATGTCGGCGGCCGCTGGGCCGGGTCCATCACCGCCGCGCAGTTCCTGCAACGCTATGTTGAACAGGGTGTGCCCTGGGCGCACCTCGACATTGCCGGCATGGTCTGGGCGGACAAGCCCGGCGCCACCTGGGCCAAGGGCGCGACCGGCTATGGCGTGCGCCTGATCGACCGTTACGTGCGCGATCAGCTGGAAGCCTGAGGAAAGGGCGCAGGCACCGTGCGGGTCGATTTCTACCTCCTGTCGCGTGACCCGGTGGAAGCGGCGCTGCCGCGCATTGCCAAGGCGGTGAAGGGGGCGGGCCAGCGGCTGCTGGTCGTCGCCGCCGATCCGGCACAGCTGGCCGCGCTGGACCAGGCGCTGTGGCAGCAATTGCCGGAAGATTTCCTGGCCCACGGCGTGGCCGGAGATCGCCACGCTGACCGCCAGCCGCTGTTGCTGGCGGACAGTTGCGCCAGTGAAAACGGCGCAACCTATCTGGCGCTGGCCGATGGCCAGTGGCGGGACGAGGCCCTGGCGTTTGAACGGGTATTCCTGTTCTTCGATGCGGCCACGATCGACAGTGCCCGCGGCACCTGGCGGATGCTGGGGACCCGCGAAGGGGTGGAACGGCATTTCTGGAAACAGGACGGCGGCCGCTGGGTTGAAGGGCCATGATGCCTCCCCGGCCTGGGCACGCCTGACCTTACGCGGACTTGCCCCCGTCACACTCGCCCGCTAGGGGCGCGCCCAACCTTCGCCTCAAACTCGTTTTGCAGTACACATAAGGAATTACCCATGGCGGTTACCCGCACTTTCTCGATCATCAAGCCCGACGCGACCCGCCGCAACCTGACCGGCGCCGTCACCAAGATGCTGGAAGAAGCCGGTCTGCGCGTTGTCGCCAGCAAGCGCATCCACATGACCCGCGAACAGGCTGAAGGCTTCTATGCCGTGCACCGCGAACGTCCGTTCTTCGGTGAACTGGTCGATTTCATGATCAGCGGCCCGGTGGTAGTGCAGGTGCTGGAAGGCGAAGACGCCATGCAGCGCAACCGCGACATCATGGGCGCGACCAACCCGGCCAATGCCGAACCGGGCACGATCCGCAAGGAACTGGCCGAATCGATCGAAGCCAACTCGGTCCATGGTTCGGACAGCGACGAAAACGCCGCGATTGAAATCGCCTACTTCTTCAAGCCGGAAGAAATCGTCGGCTGATTCCGGCTTCACGCCAAACGGCAAAAGGCCGCCTCCCGCAGAACGGGGGGCGGCCTTTTTCGTATCAGTAAACGAACAGCGCGATGGCTGCGATCGCGGCCACGACCAGCCCGGCATAGCCGGCTGCGCGCAGGTAATCCGCCGCGGTCAGCGGTTCCAGATGGTCTGCGGCAAACTGGCGATAGGGCTGCGCCAGGTCCGGTTCGGCAGCGATCATGCCGACTTCCAGCGGCGATGCCTCGTTGCGGAACCAGGCCTTCAATTCGGCCAGTTCCGGTTGGTCGAGGCGCGGATAGCGGGCCAGCATGGATTCGATGTGGGTACGGCCTGCAGCAGTACCGCCTTCAGCGCCCGGGGCGCTGTGCAATTGGGTCATTGTCTGAAATCCTGAACAAAGTTCGCAGATCGCCGCGCACAGGGCGCGCGGGGGTGGCGGCGTTCAGGACAAGGGCGGGGCGCGGGGTTCCGGCAGGCGGACGGCCACCTGCGCAGGCGGCGGTCCCACGGCAGGGTTGGCCCGGCGCGGCAGCACGCGGGGTGCCGCTTCGGCCGGGGCAGAGAGCAGCAATGGCGGTGGCAGCGCCGGTTCAGGGACAGGCACCGTAACGGGCAGCGGGGCCAGCCGCGTGGCGGCCGTTTCCATCCGCCCGGCCAGCGCCACTTCATATGTCGCCGCGCTGAAAGCGGATCCATGGCTGCGTTCCACCGCGGCGCCTGGCGCGGCCGCCTGCATGGCAATCATGGCCAGCAGCACCGCGCACAGGCGGGCGATCAGGGTGGTGGACAGGAACCGGGCCATCTTGTCCGCCATATAGGCGCGGCGATGCTGGATTGCGACTGAATGAAGGTCCGGTGGCCTGCTTTCAGGAGCGGGATTGATCGGGCGCAAAGCGTCGGGGCCCGATTCGTCCCAAGCTCCTGTCAACAACCGCCAGAAGGAGACTGCCTGTGTCGCATACCCCCAACGAACTCGCCGAACTGTTCGACGCCGATGCGCTGCACGCGCTCAAGGTCAATGACACCCATTTCGCCGGACTGGCGGAAAAGTATCATGAGTTGAACCGCGAAATTCACCGGATCGAAGCCGAAGTCGAACCCGCTTCCGATGATCGGACGGAAGAACTGAAGAAGCAGCGGCTGGCGATGCTGGACGAAATTTCCGCGCTGGTGGTCAGGGGCCCTGCCAACGCCGGCTGATCTGGCTGCGTGCACCAGCGGGGCGGTGCGGGCGATGGCCTGCGCCGCCCCGTTTTATTCAGGCCGGGCGGTTAGAACTCGTCGGCCGCGCTGGCCAGCCGGGTCAGCCGCGCGGGGGCGACCGATCGCCAGCTGCGTTCCAGCCATTGGGCTACGCTGTCCCAATCGACCCCGGGGCGGTTGAGGATCACGCCGATCCAGCCCGATGCGCCGTAATAGGCGGGGCGGAAATAGCTTTCCGGGTCCTGCTCCACCAGCGCGTTCAACTCGTCCGGCCCGTCGGTACGCACCAGCAGCGCCATGTGCGGCGTGCCGTGGTGCTGGTCCGCGAAATAGGCGAAATACTTGCCGGTCTTGCCGCCCGTGCGCCAGCCGGGGGACCCGTGGCTTTCGCGTTCTTCCGCTTCCGGCTGGGCCAGGGCCAGATTGCGCACTTGCGTCAGCAGCCAGGCGGAATCGAACGGCTGGCCCACCAGTGCGGCCAGGCAGCGGGAATAGAGCTGGTGTTCCGCAATCAGCACCCGCGCGGCCAGTTTTTCCGCCGTATCGCCCGGCAACACCGCAACCTGCGTCTGCCCCAGCACCGGCCCGTCATCCAGCGCGGCGGTCACCATGTGAACCGTGCAGCCGGCCAGGCTGTCGCCCGCCGCCAGCGCCCGTTCATGCGTGTGCAGGCCCTTGTATTTGGGCAGCAGGGACGGGTGGACATTGACCATCCGCCCTTCCCAGCGGGCCACGAAGTCCGCCGGAACCACCCGCATGAAGCCGGCCAGCGCGATGTAGTGCGCACCCGAATCGGTGATCGCCTGTTCCAGCGCTGCGAACAGTTCCGCCTTGGGTAGTTTCGGCAGGCGTACCACCGGCACGCCTTCCGCTGCTGCCAGGTCCAGCCCCGGTGCCTGGGCATTGTCGCCGCTGACCAGCACCACTTCGTACGGGCAGTCAGCCGCCTTGGCGGCATACAGCAGCGCGGCCATGTTGGTCCCGCTGCCGGAAATCAGCACCGCAACCCGGGCGCGGGTCATGCCGCTGCCTTACGCGACATGGCTCGCTTCCCAGTCGGCCGTGCCGCTCCAGGTGCCCTGGCTGCCGCGCACGGTGCAACCGCGTTGGCCTTCGGTCACTTCGCCCACGCGGAACACCTGTTCCCCGGCGGCTTCCAGCTCTGCCGTTACTGCCGCCACGTGTTCCGGCAGCACGGCCAGCACCATGCCCAGGCCGCAGTTGAAAGTGCGGGCCATTTCGCCCGGTTCGATGTTCCCCTGCGCCTGCAGGAAAGCCATCAGCCGCGGCTGTTCCCAGGCGTCGGCATTGATCACCGCATGGGCTCCCTTGGGCAGCACGCGGGGAATGTTTTCCAGCAAGCCGCCGCCGGTGATGTGGGCCAGCGCGTCCACTTTGCCGCTGCGCACGGTGGGCAGCAGGCTTTTGACATAGATTCGCGTCGGTTCGGCCAGCGCGTCGATCAGCAGCACTTCGGGATCGAACAGGGCCGGGGCCTGCATCCGCCAGCCCTTGTCTGCCGCCAGCCGCCGGACCAGCGAATAGCCGTTGGAATGGATACCCGAACTGGCGAGGCCGAGCAGCACGTGGCCGGGGGCCACCCGTTCACCGGTCAGCTGTTCGCCGCGCTCCACCGCGCCCACGCAGAACCCGGCCAGGTCATAATCGCCCGCCGCGTACATCCCCGGCATTTCCGCCGTTTCGCCGCCGATCAGCGCGCAGCCGGCCAGCTTGCAGCCTTCTGCAATGCCCGCGATGACGCGTTCGGCGATGCCGTTCTCCAGCTTGCCGGTGGCGAAATAGTCGAGGAAGAACAGCGGTTCCGCCCCTTGCACGATCAGGTCGTTGACGCACATGGCGACCAGGTCGATCCCCACGGTGTCATGCCGGTCATGGTCGATGGCGATCTTCAGCTTGGTGCCGACGCCATCGTTGCCCGCCACCAGCAGCGGGTCCTTGTACCCCGCTGCGCGCGGATCGAAGAAGCCGCCGAAGCCGCCAATCTCACCATCCGCGCCGGGGCGGCGGGTGGCTTTCACCAGCGGGCCAATGGCCTTGACCAGGGCATTGCCCGCATCGATGGACACGCCCGCCTGGGCGTAAGTGTAGCTGCCGTTGCCGGTCGGTTCTGTAGACATGCGTGCGCTTCTAGTCTTTCGCGCTTGGATTTCCACTCGCCTTTGGGCAAAAGGCCCGCGATTTCCCCGATGACGAACGTCGCAACCCTTCCAGCCCCGCAGGCACGCCGTTTTCCCGCACTTCTGGCGGGGGCTGTCGGCGTGGCCCTGATGGGCGCGGCAGTGTGGGCACAGGTCGCGGGGGACCGCGGGATTGCGCCCGTTGCCAGCAGCACCGACATCGAAGTGCGAGGCATCACCGTCAACACCACCGGCAAGACGGCGGACGAGGCGCGTTACAACGGCTGGCGCGAAGCGCAGAAGCAGGCATGGAAGAAGATCGGCGGGCCGGATTTGCCCGACGGGCGGATCGAATCGCTGGTTTCCGCCATCGTGGTCCAGCGCGAACAACTGGGCCCGCACCGCTATATCGCCACCCTGGGGGTGATTTTTGACCGGGCGCGGGCTGGCGGCCTGCTCGGCGGCGGCGGGCAGAAGGCGCGCAGCGCGCCGATGCTGACCCTGCCGGTGCTGGTGACCGGCGGCACCCAGACGATGTTCGAAGTGAAGAACCCCTGGCAACAGGCCTGGGCCGAATACCAGGCCGGGGCCAGTGCGATCGATTATGTCCGCCCAAGCGGGGCCGGGGCCGAATCGCTGTTGCTGACTTATGGCCAGACCGGCCGCCGCAGCCGGTTGTTGTGGAACGACCTGCTGGACGATTTCGGCGCGGCTGACGTGCTCGTGCCGGTGGCCAACCTGCGATATTCCTGGCCGGGTGGCCCGGTGGAAGGGCGCTTCACCGCGCGCCACGGGCCGGACAACCGGGTAATCGGCAGTTTCGTGCTGCGGGTGCAGAATTCGGATCAGGTTCCGGCGATGCTGACCCGCGCGGTCGAACGGTTCGACCAGCTGTTCATCCAGGCCCTGGCCACCGGCCAACTGGCCCCCGATCCGACCCTGGCGATTGGCGGCACCCAGTTGCGCCCGGAAATCCTCGCCCTGATCGAAGCATCGCGCCGGGCGGACGAGGCTGATGCCGCGGCCCGCGCTGCCGCCGCTGCGGCGGCTGCCGGGGTTACGCCCGACACCTTGACGCCCAGCACTCCGGTGGCCAGCGACAGCGCGCCTGTCGCCAGCTTCTCTGTCCAGGTGGCAACGCCCGATGCGGCGGCGTTCGACGCGGCGCTCGCTTCTGTGCGCAGTGCGCCGGGCGTGCGCGGGGTCGCCGCGCCCAGCCTGGCGATTGGCGGCACATCGGTGCTGCGGGTCAGCTTTGCCGGCGATCTGTCCGCACTGGCTGCGGCGCTGCGCGCGCGCGGCTGGCAGGTGTCGCAAGGCGCCAACGCGGTTTCGATCACCCGCTGAGATTGCGGGCAGGCCGCCCCTCGCTCATGTCGCAGATCGCCCTCCCATTGGCCCCCGGCACTGCCGGCCCGCCGCGCATCGTCATCGGTGCGGCCAACGCCCATGTGGCAGAGGCGCTGGCC
>JBARAF010000287.1:0-2737 GCA_049791695.1 Croceibacterium sp. | reverse complement strand
CCCGGCATTGTCGAACGCATTTCGGTGATCCAGCGGAGCCGCGAAGAATGGCGGGTGATCAACGTCGCCCGCCATGCGCAAAGCGGCTGCTTTACGGACGATGAGCTTTCCGTGCTGGTCGGGATCGCCTCGCTCGCGCTGCCGATGCTGCCGTTTAACCGCCGGCGCAAGGCGGTCCCGCCGCAGCTGACCGTCCCTCAGCTGGAGGATCGCTTCGCAGCCCGCTTTCAAGAACTGACCCGGCGTGAACGGCAGGTTTGCGCACGGGCCGCGATCGGCATGAGCGTGGAGGCGACCGCAATCGACCTCGCCATCGCCAAGACTTCGGTGCTGACCTATCGCCGGCGGGCCTATCACCGACTGCAGGTTACCAGCCCGTTCGAACTTTGCTCGCTGGTGTCACACTGACATTGCCGGGCACGGGATATCCGCCGGGGCGAATATCCCGTGCCAGCGCGGTCACTTCTTCGGCGGCAGCTTGTCGAACTCGGCCTGGATCTTGGCCAGGTTTTCATCGCTCAGCGGGCCCGGCTCGTACTGCTGGACGCCCTTCAGCGTGGTGTCGCGGCCCATCGTCTTGAACATGTCGTTGGCATAGACGGTGGGGATCAGCCGTTCGAGGATCGCGGCTGCGGCCGGATCGTCGAGCAGGAAGCCGACCCGCGTGGCATCCACCGAATAGTGGCCGCTGGCGGTCAGGACCGGCGTGTCAGCCGCTGCTTGCGCAGAAACAGCAGTGGGCGCGAATGCCAGCGAAGTGGCGGCCAGGGCAAGGGCAACAAAGCGCATGGGAATCTCCTCAATCATGCATGCAACAAGGTGGTGGGTACGGGCCTGGCGGCACGGCGCCAGGCAAGGAAAAGCAGCAGGGTGCCAAGCGGCAGGGACACCAGCATCGAAGATATGGCGAAACGCAGCGCATCCGTACCGAACCGGGGTTCCAGCAGGTCGCTCAGCCCGCCGACAATGAACGGCCCCAGCGCGCCGCCGATCAGCCCCGATGCGGCCAGCATGATGGTCGAAACGATGCCCCGGTCACGCGAAGACACGCTTTGCACCGCGAAGCTGATCGCCGGGGGCAAGGCACAGCTGAGCAGGAAATTCATCACCGCCGCGCAGGCCATTGCCCCGGCCAGCGTGGGCATAAACACGAAGCCCGCCATGAACGGCAAGGCCAGCGGCACGGCGAACATCGGTACCTTGAGCATGTCGCTCACCATCCCGCGGCGCGCCACCATGCGGTCTGCCAGGAAGCCCGAAAACAGCGTGCCGGTAATTCCGCCAAGGCCGACCGCGGGACCGATCACGATGCCAACCTGTGCCAGCGGCACGGCGTGGGAGCGGAGCAGGAACGTCGGCCCCCAGGCGGCGAGAACGAAAGTCATCATCGAGGCCAGACCGAAGCCGACCAGCAGTTCCGGGAAGCCCGGCAAGGCCAGCGTGCGGCGGCAGCCACCCCACAGGTCCGCCCAGTAGGCGGCAGGAACGTGGTCTGCCGCGTCGTCGGTCCGCGCCGGTTCACGGACGCTGAGCAGCAGCACCGCGGTGACCGATAGCCCGGCCAGGCCGCAATAGACGAACATGTTGCGCCAGCCGATCGACGCGGCCAGCACGCCGCCGATGATGGTCCCGCCGACAATGCCGATGAAGCTGCTCGACTGGAAGATCGCCACCGCCTTGCCGCGCGCCTCGCGGCGGAACAGGTCGGGGATCAGCGACATGGCGGCGGGAAACGCCGTCGCCTCGCCAATGCCCGTCGCCACGCGGGCGAGCGCCAGGGTGGTGAAATCCTGCGCCAGACCAGTGGCCGCCGTGGCCAGCGACCATCCGGCGACGCCGATAGCCAGGATGCGCACACGGTTGCCGCGATCCACGAAGCGGGCGATGAACACGCCGCCGACGAGATTGAACAGCACGAACAGCAACCCGCTGGCGAGCGACATCTGGGTATCGCCGATCTGCAGTTCACGCCCGATGGGATCGACCACCGTGCCGAACAGGATCCGGTCCCCCTGGTTGAAGATGTTGGCCAGGAACAGCACGGCCAGCGCCCAGTTGGCGGCTCCCTTGCTGACGGCGGGGGATCCAGCGGTATGGGCAGGGTTCATGGCAAGATATCCTGTTCACCGATCAGCTGTGCCAGCGCGGGATCGAACCGGGCGTCCAGCAGCACGAAGGCCATTTTGGCCCAGCGGCCGCTGCGGTTTTCCCATGCGTGATCCGTGCCGCGCTGCACCGCGACATCGCCCTTGCGCAGCACCACTTCGCTGTCGCTGAGCACCAGCACCACTTCGCCTTCGATGACGATGCCGTAATCGAGCGTCTGCGTGCGGTGCATCGGGCTGATCACCCCGCCCTCTGCCGCCGGGGCAAAGTCGATCACCCGAATGGCCGAACCGCCCCCTTGCGGGCCAAGCCTGTCGGCGCCGGAGGTTGGTTCATCCGGCAGACTGGCAGTCAGCACGGCGGGCGCGGGGGAGCTGGCCCAGACCTCGTCAAACCGCGCACCGGGGACTTCGCGCCGGTGCGGCACCGGTCCGTCGTTCAGCACGATGGAGCGCCCGTCAGGCGCATGGCCGGTGATGACGCGGCGGGTGGGCCCGGTCATGCGAGCCTCCGCTGCCCGGCGGAATTGCCACCGCCGCTTGACCGCACCAGCGTGGCCGGGCCGAAATGGTCCAGCGGCAAGGCGGCCAGCGCGTTCACGATCGGGTATTGGGTGGGCATGTCTTCCCAC
>JBARAF010000286.1:0-6092 GCA_049791695.1 Croceibacterium sp. | reverse complement strand
TAGGTGTTGGCCACCTGCCCGCGCGCGACGCCCAGCGGATGGTCATCGCCCGCCGGAACCGCTTCCACCGCTTCTTCCGCCCGGCCCTGCGGCGCGGCCCAGTTGCGGGTCGCTTCGCGCAATGCGGGGGATGACGGGCTCCAGTCCCGGTTGCTGAACAGCGATTGCAGCGAGGTCGGCGCAGGCGCAACGGGCGGGGCAATCGGTTCGGTCTGCCAGCGCGCCATGGCCGCACCATCCGGGGCCTGCACGCTGCGCCGGTCGCCCGTGGACAGCGCATGGCGCAGGCCGGAAACGATGAAGCCGCGCACCCCGGCGGCATCGCGAAAGCGCACCTCGGTTTTCGCCGGATGCACGTTCACGTCCACTTCTTCCGGCGGCAAGTCGAGGAACAGGGCCAGCACCGCATGGCGATCCCGCGCCAGCATATCCGCATAGGCCCCGCGCACCGCGCCCACCAGCAAGCGGTCCTTCACCGGACGGCCATTGACGAACAGGTACTGGTGATCGGCCACCCCGCGGTTGAACGTTGGCAGACCGGCCACCCCTGTCAGCCGCAGGCCGTGCCGGTCAATGTCGATCAGGACGCCGTTATCGGCCAGGCCCCGGTCCACCAGCTGCGCCACGCGGGCTTCCAGCGCATCCCCCGGCTGCACCTGCCAGATCCGCCGTTCGCCATGTTCGAAGGTAAAACCGACATCGGGCCGGGCCATCGCCAGCCGGCGGACCACATCCAGGCAGGCTGCATATTCGCTGCGGGAACTGCGGAGGAATTTGCGCCGCGCAGGCACTTTGCCGAACAGGTCCTCCACCCGCACCCGTGTGCCTGGCGGCAGGGCGGCAGGGCCTTCGGCCACGGTCTGCCCGTGATCGACCACACGCCGCCAGCCATCGGCAGCGCCGCGGGGGCGGCTTTCCAGGGTCAGCCGGGCGACACTGGCGATGCTGGGCAGCGCCTCACCTCGGAATCCCAGGGTCATCACCTGTTCGATTGCCCCTTCGTCCCCCACCAGGGACTCCGGCAGCTTCGAGGTCGCATGGCGTTCCAGCGCCAGTGCCATGTCGGCCGGTTCCATCCCGCAGCCGTCGTCAGTAACCTCGATCCGCGCCAGCCCGCCTTCCGCGATGGTGACAGTGATGCGGGTGGCCCCCGCGTCGATCGCGTTTTCGACAAGTTCCTTCAGCGCTGAGGCCGGGCGTTCGACCACCTCGCCTGCGGCGATGCGGTTGATCAGGCTGTCGGGCAGGCGGCGAATAAGGGTCATTGCGGCGGTGCTATACACCGGCTGGCGCCATTTCGAGCCATGCCGTGCAAAACCGTCGGTCTATCGACACAAATTTTTGGCCTTTGTTGCGGCTTCGCGTTAAGGACCCGCCTTCACCCGGCATTGCCAAATTCTGGTGCGCCGGGGCGACCCAACACGCCGACGTCATCCCCCGACGGCCAGACACGGACATTTCGATGAGTTTCCTTTCCAAGTTGTTCAAGTTCGGTTCTCAGAACATGGCCATCGATCTCGGTACGGCCAACACGCTCGTCTATGTCCAGGATCGCGGGATCGTCCTCAACGAACCGTCGGTTGTTGCCATCGAAACCATCAATGGCGTCAAGCGCGTCAAGGCCGTGGGTGACGATGCCAAGCTGATGATGGGCAAGACGCCCGACAACATCGAAGCGATCCGCCCGCTGCGTGACGGCGTGATTGCCGACATCGAAATCGCCGAAGCGATGATCAAGCACTTCATCATGAAGGTGAATGGCAAGAAGACCAGCATGTTCCGCCCGCCCCAGATCGTGATCTGCGTGCCGTCGGGCTCCACCTCGGTTGAACGCCGCGCGATCCGCGATGCGGCCAGCAATGCCGGCGCTTCGGAAGTATTCCTGATCCTGGAACCGATGGCCGCCGCCATCGGCGCCGACATGCCGGTGACCGAACCGGTCGGTTCGATGGTCGTCGACATCGGCGGTGGCACCACCGAAGTGGCGATCCTGTCGCTGCGCGGTCTTGCCTACACCACCTCGGTCCGCACCGGCGGGGACAAGATGGACGAAGCGATCGTCAGCTATGTCCGCCGTCACCACAACCTGCTGATCGGTGAATCCACGGCTGAACGGATCAAGAAGGATTACGGTATCGCCACTGTGCCGGAAGACGGCATTGGCGAACTGATCACCCTGAAAGGCCGCGATCTGGTCAACGGCGTGCCTAAGGAAATCACCATCAACCAGGCCAACATCGCCGAAGCGTTGTCGGAACCGATCGGGGCGATCGTCGAAGGTGTGCGGATTGCACTGGAAAACACCGCGCCGGAACTGGCAGCCGATATTGTCGATCAGGGCATTGTCCTGACCGGTGGCGGCGCGCTGATCCGCGGGCTGGACGAACATTTGAGGGAAGAAACCGGCCTGCCGGTCAGCGTGGCGGAAGATCCGCTGTCCTGCGTTGCCCTGGGCACCGGCCGGGCAATGGAAGACCCGATCTATCGCGGCGTGCTGCAGACCGCCTGACGGATCAACCTAGCGTAAAGGAGGGCCGGCGGTCATGCCGCCTTCGGGTCGTCGCCCTGGCAGCAACAAGCGGGCTCAGCTTGGCCTGTTTACCGGATACCTCGTCGCAGGTGTCGGGGTGTTGGTGGGTGCCATTTTGCTGGCCATTTCGCTGCTCAATCCCAGCGCCTTTGCCGGGTTGCGCAGCATGGCCAGCGATGTTGCCGCCCCGGCCGGTTCCGCCGGGGCCGCGAGCCGCACCGGCACGCGCAGTTTCATCGATGCCATTGCCGGCTATTACCGCGCCGGCAGCCGCAACGCCGAGCTGGAGCGTGAAGTGCGCGTGGCCCGGATACGGCTGGCCGAAGCGCAGGCGCTGAAGCAGGAAAATATCCGCCTGAAAGCCGTGCTGACGCTGGCAGAGGCTGATCCTCGCCCGGTGGCAATCGCCCGCATGATCGGCTCAACATCGGCCAGCACACGCCGGTTTGGCTATATCTCCGCCGGGACCGTGCAAGGCGTGCAGCCAGGGATGCCGGTAACCTCGCCCATGGGCCTGATTGGCCGCGTGGTGGAGGCGGGGCGCAGCAGCGCCCGCGTGCTGCTGCTGACCGACGCCGAAAGCATGGTCCCGGTGCGCCGGGCGACTGACGATGTGATTGCCTTTGCCGAAGGCCGTTCGGACGGATCGCTGCGGCTGCGGCTGGTCAACCTGGGGGTCAATCCGATCCGCAAGGGGGATGTCTTCGTCACTTCCGGTGCCGGCGGAATTTTCCGCCCGGGCACCGCCGTGGCCGTTGCCACGCAATTGACGCGTGACGGTGCGATTGCCCAATTGCTAAGCAACCCGGCGGCGACGGATGTGGTGGTGATCGAACCGATGTGGCAGCCGAAGGCGGTTCAGGCCCTTGCCGCGCCGCCGCCGTCACCGGGCAGCGTCCCGGCTGCACCACCGCAACCCGTCCCCGCGCCCCGTACCGAGCCCAGCCCGGCTCCAAGCGCATCCTCGGCGCCCGCCGCCAGCCCGTCCCCCACTGCCGCACCTTCCGACCCGGCCGCGGCAGGGGCCCGGTAATGGAGCGGATCGATCCGCGCTCGCGGCGGGACAAGTTCGGCAGCAGGATCAACCGGGATCATTCGCGGATACTGGCCCACGGGGTGCCGTGGCTTTCGGTGATGCTGCTATCGCTGGTCCCGTTCCTGCCGGTTATCGCCCCGGCGCCGGTATTGCCCCCGTTTGCCTTCCTCGCCCTGCTCGCCTGGCGTTTCCTGCGCCCCGGCTTGTTGCCGCCCTGGGCCGGGCTGCCGCTGGGCCTGTTTGATGACCTATATTCTGGCCAGCCCATTGGCAGTGGCATCCTGCTGTTTTCGATGGCGCTGCTGGCGGTGGAGCTGTTTGAAGTTCGGTTCCCCTGGCGCAATTTCCTGCTCGACTGGCTGAGCGCGGCAATCCTGACCTTGGCCTATCTGCTGATTTCGGCGTTGATCTCCGGTGGCCGGATCGAAGCTTTGCACCTGCCGGTGATCGCCCCGCAGGTGGTGGTTTCGATCCTGCTGTTTCCGCTCGTCGCTCGCGTTGTTTCGCTGCTGGACGGCTTGCGGCTGATGCGCGTGCGGCGCATCGGCTGAAGCAATGACGCTGCGCTTCACCCCCGGTCTGCTGAAAGACAGCTTCACCCGCCGCACTTTCGTGATCGGCGGGGTACAGGGTGGCATCGGCCTGCTGCTGGCAGCGCGGATGGGCTATATCGCGGTCGCAGAGAACGAACGCTACCGCATGGAAGCGGAAAGCAACCGCGTGAACCTGACGCTGATCCCGCCCCGGCGTGGCTGGATCCTGGATCGCCACGGTTCCCCCCTCGCCTCCAACCGCGCCGATTTCCGTGTCGACGTGATCCCTGACCGGGTGGCTGACAAGCCCGCCACCGTACGCGCCCTGACCGATTTGCTGAGCCTGTCCGCCGATGAAGTGGTCGACTTGCAGGACCGGCTGGACAAGGCGGCCGGATTTCAACCGGTGCCGGTGGCCAGTGGCCTCAGTTATGACAAGTTTGCCGCCGTCAGCGTGCGCCTGCCGGAATTGCCGGGCGTCATCCCCCAGCGCGGCTTTGCCCGATATTACCCGACCGGCCCATCTGTCGGCCACCTGATCGGCTATGTCGGGGCCGCTTCGAAAGAGGAATACGACGCCGAGCCGTCGCCGCTGCTGGTCACCCCAGGATTCAAGCTGGGCAAGGACGGACTGGAAAAGCAGTACGACCAGAAACTGCGCGGCCAGCCGGGCGCGCGGCGGGTGGAAGTGACCGCATCGGGCCGTATCGTGCGCGATCTGGAAATGCGCGAGGACGTGCAGGGCCAGTCGATCAAGCTCGCGATCGACGGCCCGCTGCAGGACTATGCCGCCCGGCGCATCGGGCTGGAAAGCGGCTCGGTGGTGGTGCTCGATTGCCAGAGCGGCGACGTGATGTGCATGGCTTCGATGCCCAGTTTCGATCCGAACAGCTTTTCGGATGGCATCGGCCGGGTCGAATACCAGATGCTCAGCCAGAACGAACGGATTCCGCTGCGCAACAAGGTGCTGAAGGGACTCTATCCGCCCGGCTCCACGGTGAAGCCGATGGTCGCGATGTCGTTCCTGGAAGCAGGCCTCGATCCCGAGGCATCGGTTGGCTGCAACGGCGGCCTGCGCGTCGGCAACCGCGTGTTCCATTGCTGGAACCGGCGCGGCCATGGCTCGGTCAACATGTCCAAGGCGATCTACCAGTCGTGTGACGTCTATTTCTATCACTTCGCCCAACAACTGGGGATGGACGTGATCGCGCCGATGGCCCGGCGGCTGGGCATGGGGCAGGAATTTCCGCTGCCGGTGGCCAGCCAGTTCTATGGCACTGTGCCCGACCCGGCGTGGAAGCTGAAAAAATATGGCCGCGAATGGGCCAGCTTTGACACCGTCAATGCCACCATCGGCCAGGGCTATATGCTCGCCAACCCGTTGCAGCTGGCGGTGATGGCTTCGCGGCTGGCCACCGGCAAGGCAGTGATGCCGCGGCTGCTGCTGGACGGGAAAACGGTCCCCAGCCCGGCCAGCATGAATTTCCACGGCGATCACGTGCAAATCATCCAGAACGCGATGAGCGAAGTGGTCAACGGCCGCGGCACCGCCGGCCGCGCCCGCTTGCCGATTCCGGACATCCTGATGGCTGGCAAAACCGGCACCGCGCAGGTCGTCGGCCTGAACGTGGGCAGTGGCAAAGGCGGCCTGTGGAAGCACCGCGACCACGGCCTTTTCATCTTCTTCGCCCCGTTCGACAAGCCGCGCTATGCCGGTGCCGTCGTGATCGAACATGGCGGCGGGTCGGGTGCCGCTTATCCCATCGCGCGTGATGTGATGACCTTCCTGTTCGATCCGGCGAAGGGGCTCGAGGCGCTGCACAGCATGGAACAGCAGTGGGGCGGCAATGCGCAGCAGCGCCTGGCCCGTTCCTATGCCGCGTTTGCCGCCGCAGCCGGGCAGTCCGTGGACGCCCCGCCGCCTGATATCGCCAGCCTGTCGCGCCGGGTCGATGCGGAAGCCCGCGCCGCCGCGCAAAGTCCGGCCCTCGCC
>JBARAF010000285.1:0-1533 GCA_049791695.1 Croceibacterium sp. | reverse complement strand
CCATATAGGCGATGGTGATGCCGCAAAGCGTGGCGATCGCCGAGGCCGCAAGGCCGACTTCCAGGCTGGTGAGCAGCGCATTGCGCAAAGCCTCGTTATCGGCCAACGATCGATACCATTCCAGGGTAAATCCCTGCAGCGGAAATGCCGCCTGGATCGAATCGTTGAACGAGAACAGCGGGATGAGCGCGACCGGCAGATAGAGAAACACCAGATAGACCAGCACATAGGCCGAAAACCATCTCCGCCCACCGCTTGCCGGAACGGCGCTTGCCGGCATGGTATTTGCTGGAATGGCGCTCATGTCCGGCCTCCGAATCTGCGGTCGACCAGCCGAACGACCACGATCAGCACCAGGATCATCAGCATTACCGAGACCGCCAGCGCCGCGCCGAACGGCCAGTCATTGGCCTTGCCGAACTGTGCCTGGATCAGCGAGCCGATCATCGTGCTCGACGGGCCTCCGACCATTGCCGGGGTAACATAGTCGCCGACCGTCGGCACGAAAACCACGAGTGCACCCGCCAGCACGCCGGGCATGGAAAATGGCAGGATGACGCGGCGAAACGATGTCAAAGGACGCGCGCCGAGATCGGCCGCCGCTTCGACCAGCGATTTCGGCATGGTTTCGAGTGCGACGTAGATCGGCAGGATCGCAAACGGCGCATAGGCATGCGCCAGCGTGACGATCACCGCCGCAGGCGTATTGAGAAAAGCCAGCGACGGTTCGCTCAGCAGCCCCGTGCCGGTCAAAAACGAATTCAGTACGCCGTTATAGGCAAGGACGATTTTCCAGGCGAAGACGCGCAGCAGATAGCTGGTCCAGAACGGCAGCGTCACCAGAAACAGCAGCAGGCCGCGATGACGCCCGGCATGGAAGGCGAGATAATAGGCGACCGGATAGGCGGTGACCACGGTGGCGATTGTGACAAGGCCGGCGATCCCGACCGAACGCAGCGCCACGGCCACATACAGCGGATCGGTGAGGATGGTGACGAAATTGCCGACTGAGAATCCGGCGCCGGTGAGCGAGCCGTCATTGATGCGGAAAGCAAGAAAGACGACGAGGCCGAGTGCAAAGAAGATCAGTACAAAGGTTACCAGGCCGCCGGGCAGCAACATACCCAGCTGAAAGCCGGTTCGCGAACCGCTTTTCATTCCGGGCACAGAGATAACAGGCGCGGGGTCGGCGATCTCAGTCATCGACAGATTTCTAAAAAATGAAATTACCGCTATAATTTTCATTTTTCAGAAAGTGTCAAGAAATATTCATGACACAGCGATTACTGCTCGAAAGCATCCAGCATCCGGTACCAAGCGATCAGCGCCGCAACTCCGATGCGGCGGAACTGATGAAACGGTATCGGCTGGATTGGCGTGATCGGCAGCGGCAGGGCATCCGGATCGCCGGTCACGAGATAATCGACCATCCGCCCGGCGGCCGCCTTCATAAGCCCGACCCCGCGTCCCTGGCAGCCTACGATGGTCACAAGGCCCTTTTCCGGTTCATGGATATGCGGCAAATGATCAGAT
>JBARAF010000284.1:0-5815 GCA_049791695.1 Croceibacterium sp. | reverse complement strand
GCCTCCCGGCCTCTGCTGCCACTTCGGCCTGGGCAGCCAGATAGGCCACGTTCGCAAGGGGATCCGGGGGGCCGATGGTAGTGGGCACTTCGAGCCGCGCCAGGAGCGATTCACCGATGTCGGTGATGGGTTCTTCGGCACCGGCCAGCACCGTCAGCCGGCCAAGTGCGGTTGTCAGGTCCGCTTGCGCCCGCAGCAGGGCGGCCTGCCGTGTGCTGAGTTCCGCCAGGGCCTGGACTTCGCGCAATTTCGCTTCCTTGCCAGCTGCCACGACGGCACGCGCAAGTTGCAGGACAGCACCGGCTGCCTCCACTTCCTCGCGGGCGTGGGCGACCCTGCGCTTGGCAACATCGGCCACAGCGTAGGTTCGGGCAAGTTCGGTTGCGTAAGCCAGGCGGCCTTCGCGACCGCGAGCCCTGGCGGCAATGATTTCCGCCTCTGCCGCAGATATGCGCGCGGCGCGCTTGCCCCCCAGCTCAATCGGCTGACTGAATTGCACTGTCGTCTCCGCACGGTCGAACCCATTGTATGGAGATCCGCCGGCAAAGTTTTCTGCCATCACGCTGACCGTGGGGTTTGGGCGCGCTTGCGCCTGTATGGCGAGCCCTTGCGCCCGCTCGATTTCGGCAGCGATCAGGGCAAGGCGAGGAGAACTCTCCGCCTCGCGCAGCAGTTGGTCAAAGGACGGCGCGGTCTCGGCACAGGCCGGCCACGCTGCACACACCAGCATGACGCCGGCAAGCACCGGCAATTGCCGGCGCGTCGAAAAGGATAACATCAATGGATTTCCCGAAATGAAGCACGCCACAGGGAGACAACCCTGAAAGGAGCGGGCTTCAGGTTCGGGGCGGCTCCAGCATCGAAGGAGGGTCCAGACCGGCCAGCGGAGCGCGAACTTCCCGGCCCCATACCGTGGTGGCAGCCAAAATGATCGGGTGATCACCCGATCCGTCAGCCTGCGTAACCTGGGTAAGCGCGTGCACGGTCAGATGCGATTGCCGGGCTTCCTCGTGTTCATGCACTGGGCCGGAATGGACATGGCTTCCTAAAAGGGCGACCTGCTCATGTGAATGAACGTCGGCGCTGTGCCAACCAGACGCCACCACAAGCACCAAAGCCGCAACAACGGCCAAAAGTCTTGAAAATGGTGATGGTCCGGGAATTCGCACCACATCGGTCTACCGCAAGGGAGCGTATGCTGACAAGACAGCCGATGGCGCGAGCACTTCCTATCTCAAAACTTTTTCCAGATTGCCGCGCTGTCCAGCGGTCGCAGAGCGCTCCTGGTGGAGTCGCGACCCACCCACCTGCAAGCGGATGTTACCCAGACCGTTACCCTGTCGCCACTTTCGGGTAACTCACCATCCCGTCTTCGAAAATAACTAACCGATATCAAGACTTTATGGTGCGCCCGACGGGATTCGAACCCATGGCCCCCAGATTAGGAATCTGATGCTCTATCCTGCTGAGCTACGGGCGCGCCGGGGGTGCATTTAGGCGAGCCGCAGGAATGTGGCAATCAGTTGAGTTCATCCGGCGGGGCGACCGGGAATAGCAAGGGGGCCACCGGCACGCCTTCTTCCAGCAGCTCCTTCGCTTCCTGCGGAGACACTTCGCCGTGAATCGGGGCCTGGTCGGTTTCGCCGTAATGCATCGCCCGGCTCTGTTCCGCGAACTTGCCGCCGACCCAGGTGGAGCTTTTCAGCGCCTGGGCCTGGGCCTGGGCCAGCTTGTGCAACGCCTCGACCATTTCGGGCGGCATTGGCGTCGGTGTGGGCGTCGATGTAGGGGCCGCAGCAGGGCTCCCGGACACAGGGGGGGCAGCGAGCGGCTGGCGGTTACCCTTGCGAGGCACGGCAGGGGCCATTGGCGCCTTGGCGACCACGGCGGAACCACACTGCGGGCAGTCGACCATGCCTTTCGCCTGTTGCCGGGCGAAATCATCGGACGAACCAAACCAGCCTTCAAAACGGTGGCCGGCGTCGCAGGTCAGGTCGAATACGATCATTGTCCGGCTGATCTAGGGATCGGGCGGCGGTTGGCAAGGCTGGGCAACTGGGCCCGCACTTCCGCGATGCGCACAGGGTCGATCTCGGCAAAGCCAAGGGCAGGCCCTTCCCCGCCCAGGTCCAGCAGCACTTCACCCCAAGGGTCGATTACCAGCGAATGGCCGTAGGTCTTGCGGCCGTCCTGATGGGTGCCCGCTTGCGCCGCAGCGACGACATAGGCGCTGGCCTCCACTGCCCGCGCGCGTTGCAGCAGGTGCCAGTGCGCCTGCCCGGTGGGCACGGTGAAAGCGGCAGGAATGGCAATCAGGTCGCAAGCCAGCTGGCCCAGTTCCTGGAACAGGGCAGGAAAGCGCACGTCGTAACAGATCGCCAGTCCCAGCCGGCCCGCCGGCGTTTGCGCCGTCACCACCTGTTCCCCGGGCGCATAGGCCGCACTTTCGCGCCAGGTTTCCCCGGTGGCGAGCTGCACGTCGAACATATGGATTTTGTCATACCGCGCCGCAATCTGCCCACAGGCATCCACCAGCAGCGAACGGTTGGCCCAGCGGCCATCCTCGCGCAATACGGCCAGTGATCCGAGTGCAACCCACACCCCATGCTCCGCCGCCGCGGCGCGCACTGCCGCCAGCACCGGATTGTCCGCTTCGGCCACCACATGCGGCCGGGCGCGTTCCCGGTCCCGATCGAGCAGGCCCGACATTTCCGGGGTGAACAGCATCGCTGCCCCGCCTGACGCGGCATCGGCCACGGCGGCCACGATGGTGGCGGCATTTTCCTGCGGGCTGATCCCCGAACACATCTGCAGGACGGCGATGCTGGTCATCGTCACAGGCCGAGCAGCGTGTCCAGCCGCCCGTCACGGTCCAGCGCCATCAGATCGTCACAACCGCCCACGGCCTCCCCGGCGATGAAAATTTGCGGCACGGTGCGCGCATCGGGTTTGCGGCGCAGCATTTCCGCCTTGTCCGGACCGCCCATGGTGACGTCATATTCCTGGTAATCGACGCCCTTGCCATCGAGCAGCTGCTTGGCGCGGAAGCAGTATCCGCAGAACGCCTTGGTGTAGATTTCGACCTTGGGCTGGCTCACGCATTGTTCCTTTTCGTCGCTGGCGACAGGCCCCTTGAAAGGGCCCCGACCGGCCATATGTAGCAACTGCCGCAGCGCGCCGCGAGGGTGTTGCAGCAGCGGGTGCCGCTTTCGCGGGCCCGATAGTCAAATTGCTCAATGGAGGATTTGTTCTGATGAATCGCTTTGATCTTACCCCCTATCGCCGCAGCACCGTCGGTTTTGACCGGCTGTTCGACTTGCTGGAAAACCAGGTGCGCACCAACAGCGGCGACAATTATCCCCCGTTCAACATCGAACGGCGCGGGCCCGACACGTACCGCATCACCGTGGCCGTGGCCGGTTTCCGCCCGGGCGACATCGACATCACCGCCCAGCAGAACCTGCTGGTGGTCCAGGGCCGCAAGCGGGACGAAAGCCCCGAAGGCGAAATGCTCCATGTCGGTATTGCCAACCGCGGCTTTGAACGCCGGTTCGAACTGGCCGATTACGTGCGCGTCGAACGTGCCGACCTGGCCGACGGGCTGCTGCTGATCGATCTGGTGCGCGAAGTGCCCGATGCGATGAAGCCGAAGAAGATCGCCATTGGTGCCGCCCAGCAGCCCACGCTGGAAGTGGTCAAGTCGGACGACGATCAGGCCAGCGCCGCCTGATTGCGCCAAACCATGGCGTTGAATACCCAAGTCTGAAAAATTTCGGGGGCGGAGCGTGGATCACGCTCTGCCCCCTCGACGTTTGCACGCCGACCTGCCCTGGAGGCCGGTCGTCCGGGTCGCAAAAGACGGCCGTCCCCCGGGACAAGACCGCCACAGCCATGCCAATCGGGCAAGCAGGCCCAGGCGCAGCCGGAATGGTTAAATTCCCGTTACCTTTTGCTTAGCATAAGCCGCAGGACTACCAAGCGATTTGACCGGACGGTCAAACCACGCGTGGATCAGACCAGACGCGGATCAAACCAGGCGCGATTGCGCCAGGGCAGCGGCAATGAAGCCGGAAAACAGCGGGTGCGGATCGAACGGCTTGCTCTTCAATTCCGGGTGGAACTGCACGCCGACAAACCACGGATGGTCCGGCCGTTCGACAATTTCGGGCAGCAAGCCATCGGGGGACATCCCGGAAAACACCAGCCCGCCCTGCTCCAGGCAATCCCGATAGGCGGCATTGACTTCGTAACGGTGGCGATGGCGTTCGGAAATGGAAGTCGCGCCGCCATAAATGGCTGAAACGTGGCTGTTGCCAGCCAGCTTCGCTTCATATGCGCCGAGCCGCATCGTGCCGCCCAGATCGCCTTCGACGGACCGCTGTTCCAGCCCTTCCTTGCCCATCCATTCGGTGATGATGCCCACCACCGGTTCATCAGTCGGGCCGAATTCGGTGGAGGAGGCAGCGGCAATCCCGGCCGTGTTCCGCGCGCCTTCGATGCAGGCCATCTGCATCCCCAGGCAGATGCCGAAGAACGGCACTCCGCGTTCACGGGCAAAGCGCACGGCGGCAATCTTGCCTTCCGACCCGCGCTTGCCGAAGCCGCCCGGCACCAGTATGGCATTCATCGGTTCCAGCTGGGCGGCGATTTGGTCGTCATCCTGCTCAAAAATCTCGGCGTCGATCCAGCGGATGTTGACCTTCACCCGGTTGGCCATCCCGCCATGCACCAGCGCTTCATTGAGCGACTTGTAGGCATCGGGCAGGCCGACATACTTGCCCACCACGGCAATCGTCACTTCGCCTTCCGGGTGCTGATACCGGTCCACGATATCATCCCAGCGGGCCAGGTCAGGAGCAGAAGCATCGAGCCCGAAATGGCGCAGCACTTCGGCGTCCAGCCCTTCGCCGTGATACTGCAGCGGCACGGAATAGATGCTGCTGGCATCCAGCGCCTGGATCACCGCTTCCGGCCGGACGTTGCAGAACAGCGCGATCTTGCGCCGTTCGCCTTCCGGCAGCGGATGTTCACAGCGGCACAGCAGCATGTCCGGCTGCACGCCCAGGCTGGTCAGTTCGCGGACGGAGTGCTGGGTCGGCTTGGTCTTCAGTTCACCGGCAGCGGCGACATAGGGGACCAGCGTCACGTGGATCGCACAGGTCTGTTCGCGCCCCAATTCGTTGCGCAGCTGGCGGATCGCTTCGATGAAAGGCAGGCTTTCGATATCGCCCACGGTGCCGCCGATTTCACACAGGATGAAATCGTGGTCTTCGGTATCGGCCAGCGCGAACTGCTTGATCTCGTCGGTGACGTGCGGGATCACCTGCACCGTCGCGCCCAGATAGTCGCCACGGCGTTCCTTGGTGATGATGTCGCGGTAAATGCGGCCAGAGGTGATGTTGTCCCCCTGGTGCGCGGAAACGCCGGTGAAGCGTTCGTAATGGCCAAGGTCGAGGTCGGTTTCAGCCCCGTCATCGGTCACATAGACCTCGCCGTGCTGGTACGGGCTCATCGTGCCCGGATCGACGTTGAGATAAGGATCGAACTTGCGGATGCGGACCTTGTAGCCGCGCGCCTGCAACAGAGCCGCGAGGCTCGCTGCCATGAGACCTTTGCCGAGCGAGGAGACCACGCCGCCGGTGATGAAAATGTACCGCGCCATGGGTTCCGGCCTCTAGGCCCCGAAGCGGATTCGGGGCAAGCAGTTACAATGGAAATATCCGCCGGCCGGGGAAACTATCCCCGGTCACATGGCGATCCAGCGGAAAGATGCTTAGCGGGCGACGCCGGAAAGCGGATCAGCCGGGCTTGCTGC
>JBARAF010000283.1:0-7639 GCA_049791695.1 Croceibacterium sp. | reverse complement strand
ACATCGGCCCGCGCCGTGGCGTAATCGCCCTCCACCAGCGACTGCCAGCCATGCATTTCGATGGCACCAGACTGGTGGGCGGACGGCAGTTCCTCCATCGCGATGACTTGCCGCGTCTCGCCCGCCTTGATGATGGCCGGCAGCAGCGCCTTGGCCAGCTTGGCATCGGAAACGAACACGGCTTTTGCCCCGGAATCGTCCAGGATATGCCGGTGATCGCTTTCGGTGTTGGTGGTGTAAGCCGGGGTGGTGATGCAGCCTGCGGCCATGATCGCCAGATCGGCAATGCACCATTCGGGCCGGTTTTCGGATACGATCATCACCCGGTCGCCATCGGTCAGGCCCAGGCGGCGCAGCGATGCCGCCATCAGGCAGACCATCCGTTCCGCTTGCGAATAGCTGATCGATTGCCAGCCATCGGCACGCTTGGCAGTCAGGAACGGCTTGTCGCCCTGTTCGCCCGCGCGCTGCAGGAACAGGCCGACCAGGCTCTGCGCATTGTCGATATCCTCCAGCCGCACCGCTCGCTCCACTCGTTATGCCGTTGCCGGTTTTCCGGTCCCTCACCCCGGCTTAAGGGCAAGCCGGGCAGGCGGCAAGGCTCACTCCGAAACGGCGGTGCCTTCGCTGCGCGGGTCGGCCGCGCCGATCCATCCGCCCGGGGTCAGCTGCACGGCATTGGCCTTGAACGGCATTGAACGCACCAGCACCACATGGCCCAGCGCCTGCAGTTGTGGCTGCATTGCCAGCAGCGGGGAATTGGGTTCCACCATGATCGTGCCATCAGGATTGAACAGGCCGGGCAAGGCAATCGCTTCCTGCGCCGACAGGCCGAAATCCAGCACCCCGATCAATGCCTTGGCCACCTGCACCGGGATTGTCGCCCCGCCGGCCGCGCCGATCACCAGCACCACTTTGCCATCGGGGCCAAAGACTACGCTGGGCGCCATCGAGCTGCGCGGACGCTTGCCCCCCTGCACCCGGTTGGCCACCGGCAGGCCATCCTTCAGCGGGACAAAGCTGAAATCGGTCAGTTCGTTGTTGAGGTAGAACCCGCCGAACATCAGGCCCGAACCGAACGGCCCTTCGATGGTGGAGGTGTAACTGACCACGGCCCCATCGCCATCGGCCACGGCGAAGTGGCTGGTCCCATTTTCCGCGGGTTCGTCCCCGTCGGGCCCGGCCACGGCAATGCCGGCCGGGATACCGGCCACGACCTGCGCCATGCGCCGGGCCGGGTCGATCAGGGTGCCGCGTGCGGCCAGGTATGCCGGGTCCATCAAGCCCCGGGCCGGGACCGCCACGAAATCCGCATCGCCCAGGTATGCCTCTCGATCGGCATAGGCGAGCCGCTGGCTTTCGGCGAACAAGTGCCAGCTGGTGACCGATTGCGGCCCCAGCGCGTGCAGGTCGAACCGCTCCAGTTGCTTCAGAATGGCATAGACGGTGGTCGCGCCGGATGATGGCGGGCCCATGCCGCAGATCCGGTATTGGCGGTATTGCCCGCACAGCGGTTCCCGTTCCTTCGCCTGATAGGAAGCCAGGTCCGCCGCGCTCATGCCCGCTGGCCGGGGGGTGAAAGCGGCCACTTCAGTTGCCAGCGCCTGTGCCTCGGCCCCTTGATAGAAGCTGTCAGGCCCCTTGGCGGCGATCCGCTCCAGCGTCTGCGCCAGTTCAGGATTGCGGACCACGGTCCCCACTGCCAGCGGTGCGCCGGCTGCGTCATAGAACAGCGCCGCACCCGACGTTTCGCGCGCCGCCCGGTCCCGCGCATTGGCCAGGAATTCCCGGAAGCGCGGGCTGATCACGAAACCGTCGCGCGCCAGCGCAATGGCCGGCTGGAACAGCGCCTGCCAGGCCAGCTTGCCGTGCCGCCGGTGGGCTTCGGCCGAAAGCCGCACATTGCCAGGGACACCGATCGACAGCCCGCTCTTCACCGCTTGCGGGAAGGAAACCGGCTTGCCGTCCGGGCCCAGGAACCAGTCCGGCCCGGCAGACGCCGGGGCCGTCTCGCGCCCGTCCAGCGTTTCCACCCGGCCCAGTTCAGTCGCCATCACCATGAAACCGCCGCCGCCGATGCCGCTGCTTTGCGGTTCGACCACGGTCAGTGCCAGCATCGTGGCAATCGCCGCATCGGTGGCACTGCCGCCCTTTCGCAGGATCGCCGCCCCTGCCTCCGCCGCGCGCGGATCGGCCGCGCTGACAACACCCTTCTCCGCAGGAGCCACGCTGGCCGCGGGTGGTACCGTGGCACAGGCCGCCAGCAGCAGCGGGGCCAGCGGCAACAGCCATTTGCGGGCAAATCCGGCCATCATTCAGTCCCCACGGCTGCGGCAATCGAGGCATAACCACTGTCCGCCAGCAGCCGTTCCAGCCCGGCGGTAATGCGGCGGGCGATGCCCGGCCCTTCGTACACCATTGCGCTGTACAGTTGCACCAGGCTGGCCCCGGCGCGGATGCGCTGCCAGGCATCTTCTGCCGTGGCGATGCCGCCCACGCCGACCAGCGGCAATGCGCCACCGGTTGCCTTGCGGAAATCGCGCAGCCGTTCCAGCGCCATGTCCTTCAGCGGGGCACCCGACAGGCCGCCGCCCTCGCCCGCATGGGCAGATGCCAGCGGCGGGCGGGCGATGGTGGTGTTGGATACGATCAGCCCGCCCAGCCGCTTGTCCAGCGCAATGCGGGCAATGGCATCGACATCGGCTTGTTGCAGATCAGGTGCCACTTTCAGGAACACCGGCGGGCCGGCGGCCCCCCGTTCCGCCAGCACGGCGTCCAGCAATTCGGCCAGGGCCCCTTCATCCTGCAAGGCGCGCAGGCCCGGGGTGTTGGGGCTGGAAATGTTGACCGCGAGATAACTGGCGAGCGGAGCCATGATCCGCGTCATCACCGCATAATCGGCAATCCGGTCTGCCGAATCCTTGTTGGCGCCGATGTTGATGCCCACGATCCCGCCGCGTTGCTGCCGCGCCGCCAGCCGCTCTGCCGCCAGCATCGCGCCGCCATTGTTGAACCCCATGCGATTGATCACCGCGCGGTCTTCCGCCAGCCGGAACAGGCGTGGCAGCGGGTTGCCCGCTTGTGGCAACGGGGTGATCGAACCGACCTCGGCAAAGCCGAACCCCAGCCCCAGCAAGGCGTCGGGCACGGCGCCATCCTTGTCGAACCCGGCGGCCATGCCCAGCGGGTTGGGGAAGTGCAGCCCGGCGACAGTGGTGGCCAGTGGCCCGCCCGGCGCGGCCCGGCGGCCCGCCGGCAGGATATCCAGTGCCGTCACCGCCAAGCGGTGGGCACGTTCGGCATCAAGGGAGAAGATTGCGGGGCGCAGCAGTCGGTACATCATCGGCCACAGGCTATGCCAGCGCGGCCCCGCCCTGTCGACGCATCGCGATTATTCCGGGATTGCATCGATTCTGGAGCCTTTTGGACCGTCAGAGCCGCAGTTTTGTGCAGATTTTGTCGCTTTCCTACAATTCGCACATTTGCGAATCGGCTACCTACACCTTGCGACCCGAAGGGCTCGGAGCGGTTTGCTACGAGTTCTCCACTTTATAAGGGCGGCTCCGCAATGCGGGGCCGCCCTTCTTTTTGTGGCCATTTTTTGGCCCGACCCCTTTGAATCCCGGATTCGCGCGCCTAGGTGAAATCGGAACGAATCAGTCCGATTAGCGGATTGATGACCGGGAACCTGTGCAATGCGCCTGTCCAGCATGGCCGATTATGCCGTGGTCACCATGTGCGCCGCCGCACGCCACTGTGGCGGGCAGCGCGTTTCCGCTGCGCAACTGGCGCTGGAAACCGGCCTGCCCGCGCCCACGGTACAGAAACTGGTCAGCCTGCTGGCGGCGCGCGGCCTGCTGCGTTCCAGCCGCGGTGCGCGGGGCGGCATCCAGTTGGCCCGTCCGGCCGCGGCGATCAGCCTGGCCGATATCGTCGAAGCGGTCGAAGGGCCGATCGCGCTGACTGCCTGCTGCGAAAGCGGCAAGCTGGACTGCGCACTGGAAGAAGGCTGCGCGGCCCGCCCGCACTGGGGCGTGGTTACGGCTGCGCTGCGCGGGGCGCTGGCCGATGTGCCACTGACCCGCTTTGTCCGGCACGAGGTGGTAGCATGACTGGCGAAATCGCAATCAAGGATCAGGCCGCGCACGATGCCGCGGCCAAGGTGGCCGATTACGAACACGGCTGGTCCGCCGATATCGAAACCGAATTCGCGCCCAAGGGTCTGGATGAAAGCACGGTCCGCTTCATCAGCGCCAAGAAGGGCGAACCGCAGTGGATGCTCGACTGGCGGCTGAAGGCGTTCCGCCTGTGGCTGACCATGCCGACGCCGGACTGGGCGAAGCTGAACATCGCCCCGATCGATTATCAGGACGCGTACTACTACGCCTCGCCGAAGAAGAAGCCGTCGCTGAAAAGCCTCGATGAACTCGATCCCGAGATCCTCGAAGTCTACAAGAAGCTCGGCATTCCGATCGAGGAGCAGAAGGTGCTGGCGGGCGTCGAAGGCGCGCGCAAGGTGGCGGTGGATGCGGTGTTCGACAGCGTGTCCGTGGCCACTACCTTCCGTGAGGAGCTGAAGAAGGCGGGCGTCGTGTTCCTGTCGATCAGCGAAGCGATCCGCGAATATCCGGACATGGTGAAGAAGTGGCTGGGGCGCGTGGTGCCGCAGCAGGACAATTTCTTCGCCGCCCTGAACAGCGCGGTCTTTTCCGACGGCACCTTCGTCTACATCCCGGAAGGGGTGCGCTGCCCGATGGAACTTTCCACCTATTTCCGCATCAACGCGGAAAATACCGGCCAGTTCGAACGCACCCTGATCGTGGCGGACAAGGGCAGTTACGTGTCCTATCTGGAAGGCTGCACCGCGCCGATGCGCGATGAAAACCAGCTGCACGCCGCAGTGGTGGAACTGGTTGCGCTGGACGATGCGGAAATCAAGTATTCGACGGTGCAGAACTGGTACCCCGGCGATGCCGAGGGCAAGGGCGGGATCTACAACTTCGTCACCAAGCGCGCGCTGTGCCAGGGCGCGCGCAGCAAGGTCAGCTGGACCCAGGTGGAAACTGGCAGCGCGATCACCTGGAAATATCCCAGCTGCGTGCTGAATGGCGAAGATTCGGTGGGCGAGTTCTACTCCGTCGCCGTCACCAACAATTATCAGCAGGCCGATACCGGCACCAAGATGATCCACAACGGCCGTGGCAGCCGGTCGACGATCATTTCAAAGGGCATTTCGGCGGGCAAATCGAACAACACTTACCGCGGGCTGGTGCGCGTTGCGGCCAATGCCGCGGGCGCGCGCAATTTCACCCAGTGCGACAGCCTGCTGCTGGGCAGCCAGTGTGGGGCGCATACGGTGCCTTATATCGAAGTCCGCAACCCCGGTGCGACGATCGAGCATGAAGCGACCACGTCGCGCATTTCGGATGACCAGCTGTTCTACGCGATGCAGCGCGGGCTGGCGCAGGAAGAGGCGGTGGCACTGATCGTCAACGGTTTTGCCAAGCAGGTGCTGCAGCAGTTGCCGATGGAATTTGCAGTCGAGGCGCAGAAGCTGCTCGGCATTTCTCTTGAAGGATCAGTGGGTTGATGACGACCGAACGCCCCAAGCTCTCGCTCGGCAATGTGACCGAGCGGGAAAGCGCCGCCGAGTCCGCAAGTGCCCCCGCCGCCCGCACCGGTGCGTGGAAGGTGTCGCTGGCCCGCGCCGCCCAGCTGAAAGACCGCGCCCGCGACATGCGCCGCAATCCGACCGAAGCGCAGGCGCTGCTGTGGGAGGAACTGAAGGACAAGAAGTGCGGCTTCACCTTCAACCGGGTGGTGGTGATGGGCAGCACGATCGTTGATTTTGCGGCCAAAACCCGCTGGCTGGTGGTCGAAGTGGGGGGCACCGACGGCGCGGAAGCGACCATCGCCGCCTTGTCCGACCGCAAGCTGCAGGAAGTCGGCGTGCGGGTGATGCGCTTTGCCGAAGATCAGGTGCTGGCGGAACTCGACCAGGTGGTGAAGGCGATCAAGGACGAGCTGCAAAAGCCGTTCGAACGGCCGCAGATTCCCGCTGCCCAAAATGCCCGGCCCGACGATCGCCCCCATGATCGGCCCCATGATCGACCGGCCGACGGTTACGACCGGGCGGGCCGCTGAACCATGCGCCGGATACTTGCCTTTGCCGCCGCCGCGGCGCTGGTGACCGGCAGTGCCGCGTCTGCCGCCGATGCGCAGGCGGGGTATGATGATGCGATCAAGCGCCTGAACGCGTGCCTGTCTGCCGGATCGGCCGGTGCCCCGCGGGATAGCCTTGCCGCCGCTGCCACCGCCCTGCGCTCGCTTTGCTACACCCAGATTCGCCGCGCGCACGAACGCCGCGAACTGCTGGTCGAACGGACTGGCCAGGCGGCCAATCCCGGCGTGCTCGAAGACCTGAAGCTGGCTGCCCGGCGTGACCTCGACCGGCAGATCCTGCTCGCCATTTCCACTTTTACCGGGCTGCAATCCTGACATGCTGACGATCACCAACCTTCACGCCACCATCGCTGACAAGGAAATCCTCAAAGGCCTGACACTGTCAGTCAATGCCGGCGAAGTTCATGCGATCATGGGCCCCAATGGCGCGGGCAAGTCCACGCTCGGCTACACCCTTGGCGGTCGGCCCGGGTATGACGTGACCGAAGGTTCGGTCACCTTTGACGGGCAGGACCTGCTGGCGCTGGAACCGCATGAGCGCGCCGCCGCCGGGCTGTTTCTGGGCTTCCAGTATCCGGTTGAAATTCCCGGCATTTCAAACATCCACTTCCTGCGTGAAGCGCTCAATTCGCAGCGCAAGAGCCGGGGTGAGGAACCGCTTTCGGGCGGCGAATTCCTCAAGCTGGCGCGCGAAAAGGCGGGCCTGCTGCGGATGGACATGGACATGCTGAAGCGGCCGGTGAACGTCGGATTTTCCGGCGGCGAGAAGAAGCGCGCGGAAATGGTCCAGATGGGCATTCTCGATCCGAAACTGGCGATCCTCGATGAAACTGACAGTGGATTGGACATCGATGCGCTGCGGATCGTCGGCGAAGGCATCAATTCGATCATGCGCCGTCCAGACAAGGCTGTGGTCCTGATCACCCATTACCAGCGGCTGCTCGATTACGTGAAGCCGGACTTCGTCCATGTGCTGGCCGGCGGCCGGATCGTCCGCAGCGGCGGCCCGGAAGTGGCGCTGGAACTGGAGCGGCAGGGATACGAGGCGGTCGCGGCGTGAACGCGCACAACCACCCCTTGCCCACCCGTCGCGACGAGGCCTGGCGGTACACCCCGGCGCCGGTGCTGGAAGCCATGACCGCGCTGCCGGTGGCAGAAGAGCTGGCCGTGGCGCCGGGTGCGCAGCAGGCCCTTTACCGCACCGTGGGCGAAGGCATCACCACGCTTTCCATCACCCTGGGTGCAGGCGCGCGCCTGGAGGCGTTTTTCCTGCTCGCAGGGAGCGGATTCCGGCGGTTGGACCTGCGCCTGACGCTGGAACAGGGGGCCCATTTCGAACTGGGTGCCGTGGCTGTGGCGCGCGATGGTGAATGTGCCGAAGTGGTCACCCACGTGCGCCATGTCGCGCCGGATGCGACGTCCAGCCAGCTGGTCCGCGCGGTGGCGGCGGGCGATG
>JBARAF010000282.1:0-2022 GCA_049791695.1 Croceibacterium sp. | reverse complement strand
GCTCCAAGGTGACCAAAGGTGCCCCTCCCGGAGCCCTGTTCAAGCAGGACGATCTCGATTGGGACGGCCTGAAGCAGATCCGTGACCGCTGGCCCGGCAAGCTGGTGTTGAAGGGCGTGTTGCATCCTGAAGATGCGAAACTGGCGCTGGCCGCGGGCGCTGACGGCCTGGTGGTATCCAACCATGGCGGACGGGCGCTCGATTCATCGGCTGCCACGATCACCGCCCTGCCCGCGATTGTCGAGGCAGTCGGCGGTCGCATGGCCGTGTTGCTAGACAGCGGCGTCCGCCGGGGCAGCGACGTGATCAAGGCGCTGGCGCTGGGGGCCGATGGCGTGCTGGCGGGCCGCGCGCCGCTCTATGGCCTTGCTGCGGCTGGGGAAGCGGGCGTGGACCGGGCGCTGGAACTGCTGCGCGCTGAAGTGGCCCGGACCATGGCCATGCTGGGCACCCGCACAGTGGCCGAGATCGGGCCCGACCTGCTCGCCTGAAAACCTTCAGATGCCGTGATTTTCGCGGTACCATGCGACAAAGGCAGGCACGCCCACATCGACGGTGGTGGTGGGGGCATAGCCGAGATTTTGGCTGATCGCATCGAGGTCGGCATAAGTGCGTTCGACATCGCCTGCCTGCATCGGCAGCATCTGCAATTCAGCCTTGCGGCCAATCGCCTGCTCCAGCACCCCGATCACCTTCATCAGGTGTTCCGACCGGTTATTGCCGATGTTGTACAGCGCGTGCGGCTTTACACTGCCGCCGGCCTTTTCCGTGTCGTCATCCACTGGCGGACTGTCCAGTGCAGCCAGCACCCCGGCAACGATGTCGTCGATGAAAGTGAAATCCCGATACATCTCGCCGTGGTTGAATACCGGGATCGGTTCACCGGCCAGGATCTTCGAGGTGAAGATCCACATCATCATGTCAGGACGGCCCCACGGGCCATAGACGGTGAAAAACCGCAGACCGGTCAGCGGCAGGCGGTAAAGATGGGCGTAGGTCTCGCTCATCAGCTCGTCCGCCTTCTTGGTGGCGGCATAGAGCGACAGCGGATGGTCCACCCGGTCCTCGACTGAAAACGGGTGCTTGGCATTGTTGCCGTAAACCGAACTGGAGCTGGCATAAACCATGTGCTCCACCCCGCGATGGCGGCCCAATTCCAGCATGTTCAGATGTCCGACCAGGTTGGACCGGGCATATGAATGGGGATGGGTGATCGAATAGCGCACCCCGGCCTGCGCCCCCAGGTGGATGATGCGATCGAACGACAGGCCAGACAGCGCGCGCTCCAGCGCCTCCATGTCGGCAAAGTCGAGTTCGAGGAAACTGCCTCCCGCTGCGACCACGCGATCGCGCCGGGCGTGTTTCAAGGCAACGGAATAATAATCGTTGAGGTTGTCGATGCCGATGACCGTGTCACCACGCGCCAGCAGCGCCAGCGATACACTGCAGCCGATGAACCCTGCCGCACCGGTTACCAGAACCCGCATGAAACCTCCCAGGTAACGCCCGGGTCGCTGTGCGGATTGATCGCCGAATGCGAATCACCCAAAGAACCCTTCGGGCCGCACATAAACCAAGGGCGGCAAGGTTTCCTCACCGCCCCCGGAAAAAACCTCTTCAACCCGAAATTACGGACTGACCGGTTCATCGCTGTCCGAAGCGATCACGCCGATAACACCGGCAGCAATCAGGAGAGCGAGAATCCAGCCGAAGCTACCACCCAAATTTTCGGACTGACCGACCGGAGCACCGGTGCGAGCGACAGGAGCCGCGGCAACGGCGGTGGAGCCGAACACGAGGCCGGCGGTCGCAAGACCGAGCAGCGCTTTGCGAATAACCATTGGAAACCCTTCCGTTAACTTCGCCATCTACGTACTAATAGCAACCCGCCGCGATCTGAAACACGGTTCACCCGTGCCCCCATCGCTAAGCACCCCCTGCTTGGGGTTGCTCTAGCAGGATGTAAGTCGTTTTCAACCCGTTTTAGCCTGAACGACATGCCTATCCTGCCTCCCGCTGCTT
>JBARAF010000281.1:0-1607 GCA_049791695.1 Croceibacterium sp. | reverse complement strand
AAGTAAAACACGGAGGCTGCACGCCCCCTTATTTTTAATAAAATAGGGTTCCGCCGTTAACGAACTATTGCGACGCTAAAATACGCTGTTTTGTCGGTGACGCCCGTGTCATAATTCGAATTTTGCGCGTCACCTCAGTCAAAACGATCAAATCCGATCACGGATACGCCGGGATAGACAGAAATAGACGCAAAACCGCATTTCAGCATCTGGCGAAATGGTTAACGGGCAAAGGCGAGACCTCGCGCGCGCTCCTGGACACGGCAAACGGCGGGAATTGACTCCGCAAGCCATCGCCCTTATAAGCCGCGCACGTTCGGACCGACCCGCCCCTGTGGCGGATGTGGAGCCGTGCGTCAAATCCAACGCTCTTGCAGAAATGCAAACCCAAGAAGGGCCGCACACCGCGGTATTAAATAAATGAAGCGTACCTACCAACCTTCCAAGCTTGTTCGCAAGCGTCGCCACGGCTTCCGTGCGCGCATGGCAACCAAGGGCGGCCGCAAGGTTCTCGTTGCTCGCCGCGCTCGCGGTCGCAAGCGTCTCTCGGCCTAAAGGCCGGGTTTGCCCGAGACCGGGCGAATGAATGTATCTAAAAAGAAACAAACTGTCGGGCGGCTGAAAAGCCGGCCGCAGTTTCTTGCTGTTCGCGCCGGAGAAAAGCGCAAGGGCGGGTTGTTCCTCCTCGAGGTCCTCGACCGCCAGCAGCCCGACACCGAAGCACGGGTCGGCTTTACCGTTACCAAGAAGCACGGCAACGCAGTCGAACGAAACCGTATGCGGCGGCGCCTAAAAGAAGCCGTACGGCTGCATGCGGCGTTTGCAATGCAGCCCGGACACGACTATGTGGTTGTCGCCCGCAGGGACGTGCTCCACGCACCCTTTGCGCGGATTGCCGCGCAATTGGCCGAGCGGATCAAGGCCAGACCGAAAAACGCAGGGTCCTCCGCGACCGATTCCAGGAAAGTATGATGCAAAACAACCGCAATTACTTCATCGCGATTGCCCTGTCTGTGCTGATCGTTCTCGGCTGGCAGTATTTCATCATGAGTCCGAGGATCGAGGCACAGCGCATCGCCGAGGAGGCGCGCCTTGCCCAGGAAGCCCAGACGACCCAGGTGCAGCCGAATGCCGCCGCTCCCGCGGCCGGCACGGTTGCCGGCAACCTGCCGGGCAGCAGCGCCCAGGCGGCCGCCGAGACCAACCGCGAAGAGGCGATCGCCAAGTCCCCGCGCGTTGCAATTGACACGCCCGCGCTTGCCGGCTCGATCAATCTGACCGGCGCACGCTTCGACGACCTGAAGCTCAAGGAATATCGCGAGACCGTCGACCGGACGAGCCCGATCATCACGCTGTTCAATCCGGCCGACACCAAGGACGGCTACTTTACCGAACTCGGCTATATCGCCGGCGATAACGCCGGCGCGGTACCGGGCCCGACGACCGTCTGGACGCTGGCCGAGGGCGACAAGCTGACGGCGACGACGCCGGTGACGCTGTCCTTCACCAACGAGGCCGGCCTCACCTTCCTGCGCAAGATCTCCGTCGACGAGCACTATATGTTCACCGTCGAGGACACGATCCAGAACACCGGCTCGGCGAACGCA
>JBARAF010000280.1:0-3417 GCA_049791695.1 Croceibacterium sp. | reverse complement strand
CTGCTGCTGTTCCGGCGTGCCCGGCGGCCGGTGATACGCGCCCACTTCGCCCCGGTCCGGCACCATCGCGTGGCCGCTGACCGGGTTGGGATAGTGGAACGGCACGATGTAGTACGCCGGGTACGTCAGATAGACCGTGGACGGCGGCAGGTCCGGCGCCGGTTCGAACTTGTCGGGCCAGGTGTTGTTCAATGCGTTGCGGCCCCACCCTTCCCAGCTGGAGTACATGGTGAAGGGGCCGGACAGGCGGCTGATCTTCCAGACGCCGTTTTCCTTGCGGTACTGGTTTTCATACAGCGGCAAGCCCCAGCCCGCATTGCTCATCACCCAGGCCCGGCTGCGGACCCAGCCGGTAGTGCCGTCTGCCGAAATGTCCGGGATCGGCTGGAACTGCATGTGGTTGGCCAACATCCCTTCCTTGGCCCCGTCCGGGCCAAAGGCGGTCTGCATATATTCCAGCACGCGTGCCTTCCCCAGGAACAGCCCCTTGCCGCCAATTTCCAGCGTTGCGTCATCGGTGAACAGTTCGGACAGCTGGGTCCACTGCCCCTTGTCGACGAAATAGCCGTAGGCGCGCTGCAGGCGTTCGATCGCGTTCAGGTCCTCCAGCCGGGTCAGCCGCGCATCGAGCTGGTCAAGCTGCTGCTCGGCCGATGGCGCGGGGGCATTCTGGGCCTGCGCCGGTACGGCAGTGGCGGCCAGCAAGGCCGCTGTCAGGGTCAGGGCGCGCATCACTTCCTCCCCACTACGTTATCGGCCGGTTGCGGGATCGCCGCCAGGCTTTGACCGGTAACCGGATGGACGTAACTGAACGGCGGGATGTAGGCGGCCGGGAACGTGCGATACACTTCCGTCGGCGGTTTGTCCGGCGGGTACAGCGCACTGGGCCCATCCATCCGCAAGGCCGATTTCATGAAGCCGAGGTCATAATCGGTGATCGCGGTAACATAGAAATGCAGGCTGGAAATCTTCCACACCCCGCGTTCCTTCACATACTGGTTTTCATAGATGCCGACACCCCAGGTGCCGTTGGCCCCGGGCTGAGCCAGCATCATCATGCCCTGGAACCGCCCCTTGGCCGTGCGCCCATCGGGTGCGACGGTGATGATCGGCTGCAACTGCATGTGATTGTTGAGATAGCCCTTGGCCAGACCTTCCGGCCCGAACAGCAACAGCGCGCGGGCGATCCGTTGCTTGCCGATATAGACCCCGCGATGGCCATATTCGAAGCTGGCATTGTCCGCGAACAGGTCCGCCGTGTCGTCCCACAGGCCCTTGTCGAAGAAGTAGCCGAAATAGGCCTGCAGGTTTTCCACCGCGTCGGCATCTTCCAGCCGCTCCACCCGTTCGCGATAGGCGGCAAGGCGAGCCTGCGGGCTTTCCTGCGCCACGACAGGGGCGGGAACGGTGGCCACCGCAGCGGCGGCGGCAAGAATGGTCAGGAAGCGCTTCACTGGCTGCCTCCAATCGGCTTGCCGGTTACCGGGTGGCGGGCCTGGAACGGCGGCACCTGGGTGGCGGGGAACGGGGCGTAGCTGGCACTGGCCGGCCGGTCTGGCGGGAAATCGACGGAGGCCTGGCTGCGCACCAGCCCTTCCCCATCCTTCAACCGCGCCCAGCCGGGAGTGTAAGGTGTCAGGAAGTTCACATAGAGATGCAGCGCGCGGATTTTCCACACGCCGCCTTCCTTCACGTACCGGTTTTCATAAATGCCATCGCGCCATTCGGCGTGGCGTTTGTACTGGCCCAGCATCCCCAGATCGCGCCAGCGGGCCGTGGCAGAATTGCCGTCCGCCGCCACTTCCACTGCCGGTTGCAGGGTAACCCATTCGTTCAGCTGGCCATAGACTAGGCCTTGCTGCCCACCGTGCAGGCGCATCAGGTATTCGGCAATCCGCGCCTTCCCGGCATAGACCCCATCAGCCCCCAGTTCGATCGTGCCGTCATCGGCGAACAGGTCCGCCGCTTCGCTCCACAGGCCGCGATCGACGTAATAGCCAAAGGCGCGTTGCAGCTTTTTCACCGCCCGCGCAGCTTCCAGCCGTTCGACCCGCTGCGTCAGCGCGGCGATTTCGCCACTGGTCCGCGCGGCCTGCGCCAGTGCCGGCATCGGCAGTGCAATCGCTGCCGCCACACCAAGGCCCACCAGGGCGCGCCGCCCCATCCATCCTGCCATTGTCGCCTGCATCCCCTTTGCGCGGGCCGGTTCATGCCAGGCCGCAACCGGCGCATGATAGGCGGCGTGCGGCAGGTTGGAACCCCCCCAAGCTGGCAAAATCCATGGACTGAACTGGAAATGCCCGTCTTTCCAATATCTGGCACGGGGCCCCGCTTGCACTGCCGCCCAGCGCGCTTGTGTTAGGGGTGCCCGCTGCCTAGACCGCTCGCGAGTGCAGCAATTCGAGGCAATTCATGACAACTGGCAAGCGGGCCCTGATCACGGGCGTGACCGGACAGGACGGTGCCTATCTGGCGCAGTTGCTGCTGGACCAGGGGTATGAAGTGCACGGCGTAAAACGGCACCCTGTTGCTGGACGAAATTGCCGAGATGCCGCTGCAATTGCAGGCCAAGCTGCTGCGCGTGTTGCAGGAAGGCGAAGTGGTGCCGGTTGGCGCAACCACCCCGATCAAGGTCGATGTCCGCATCATCGCCTGCGCCAACCGCGACCTGCCGCATGAAGTGGAACAGGGCCGTTTCCGCGCCGACCTGTTCTATCGCCTGAACGTGTTCCCGATGGCGTTGAGTGCCCTGCGTGAACGCCCGGCAGACATCGCCCCGCTCGCTTTCACGATGGTCATGCGCCATGCGCCGAAGGGCGAAGGCCTGCCGTGGATCAGCGATGGCGCTTTGGCGATGCTCAAGTGCCACGGCTGGCCCGGCAACATCCGCGAACTGGAAAACGTGATGCGCCGCGCGCTGGTGATGGCGGGCAAATCCCCCATGATCGGCGCGGAACACATCGTGTTTGACCGCCCGGCCCGGCTGGTGGAACCGGCCCCCGCCGAGGGCCACACCGCCCCGCAGCCTAACACCGCCGCGGCGGACGAAGGCGCGGGTGGCGACAAGCTGTCGAAGATTGTCCAGCTGTCCGAAGCCCGGGCGATCATGGACACGCTGGATGCTTGTGGCGGCCGCCGCGCCGAAGCCGCGCGCCAGTTGGGCATTTCCGAACGCACCTTGCGCTATCGCCTGGCCAGTTTCCGTGATGCGGGCCTCGCCATGGGTGGCCGGCGATGAGCCGCGTCGGGGGTATTGGCGGTGCGGGATCTGTCGAACAGATCATCGCCCTGCGCCAGCAGATCATCGACCGCAACCAGGTGCTGCAACAGCTGCACGAAGCGAAGGGCGCCGGCGGCAGCACCGCCGTGGCCGCGCCGGACCAGCCGGCAGGCGGCGGCTTTGCGGATACGCTGCGC
>JBARAF010000279.1:0-2757 GCA_049791695.1 Croceibacterium sp. | reverse complement strand
CTTCGACACGGTGGAACTGAACGACGGGCAGATTTTCGCCCCCTTCAGCCAGGATTGCTCGCGGCTGGAAAACGGCATCAGCACCACTGCCCCGGCCCCCGCCGGATCGGGCGGCGCTGGCAATGCCGCAGCGATTGCGAGCGGCTGCCGCGACCAGTTCCTGCTCGGCATCTACCGCATCAACAAGCGTATCCGCGAACGGCAGTACCCGCTGGTCGATGAAGAACGCGGCGTGGTCGTCGCCACCGGGTTTTTCGACCATGCCAATGAATGGGACCGTTACCTGCTGACCAACGGCCGCGAAATGCGCACGGCGCTGAAATGGCCGAATTCGATCTCCCTGCTGGAAGCCTTCCGCATCAAGGACGCGGAAATCCAGCGGATCGAGGCGGTGTTCACTTACGTCCCCTATTTCATGCACAATCCCTTTGCCGGTAATGCTGCCCCGATGACCACTGCCACCCCTGCACCGGCCTGTGCCGATGGCTGCCTGTCCGACATGGCGAAGAAGGTGATGGCCGCTTACGTCCACCGCGACACCGCTTCGCTGCCTTGGGCAGACCGGGTGGGCTATGCCGAAAACAGCGTCGGCATCCGCATCGATGAAGGGATCTGGCGCGGGATCACCAAGGTCGACACCAGCCCGCTGGTGGTGGCCGACAGCCAGACCGGCAAGGCGGTGTGGATTGGCCGGGTGGAAGAACATGGCCAGCCCGCCTGGGCCGCCGTCACCGTCGCAGCTGATGGCGACCGGATCGCCAGCATCGACGCGCTGATCCGGCGCAAGGAATATGGCGCGCCTTATGCGGAACCCGCCGAGGCCAGCCGCCCGGCGGCGGACCTGGCCACCCTGCCCGCCAACCGCCGCACCACCCGCGCCGCGATGCAGGCTGCCGGGGGCCGGTTCATGAACGCGATGGAAGCCAACAGTGCCGCCCCGGAAGACGTGGGCGCGGATTGCCACTGGTTCGTCAACGGGCAGGACGTGGGCCTGTGCGCCCCATCCTTCGGCAGTGCGCCGCTGGCCCGGATCGAAACGATGCGCGACCGCAGCCTGCTCGCCGTGGACGAAGCTCGCGGCCTCGCCGTATTCCGCGCTTTCGAGGATCTCCCGGCCAGCGATGGCCAGGGCTATCCGCTGACCTATCAGGTCAACCTGCTGCTGCGCTTCGATGCGGGCAAGATCACCCGCGTGGAAGCCTTCACCAGCGAACTGCCGCTGGGGATGAAGCCGAAACTGTAACTCCCCTCTTTCCCCTCCTGCTTGCGGGAGGGGCTGGGGTGGGCGTGTTGGCAACCGAACCCCTGCCTGCACGTCCACCCCTGAACCCTCTCTCCTTCGACCGGCTCAGGATGAGCGGGAGGGGGATCAGACCGCCGAAGTCATTGCCGGCGGCGGGCCAAACTCTGCCGGGCGGAATTCCTGTTCGAAATCGATGTAGCGGCCTGCCGCATCGTCATGCTGCCCGGCGGCGATCTCCACCATCTGCGCGGCCAGCCGGGCTTCTTCATTGGTCGTGTCGATGGTCAGGAAGTTCTGCAGGAAAGTGATCAGGTGCGGCGCATGCAGCGCGGCTTCGGGATCGGCCAGCGTATCGTTGAGCATCTCGGTCGCCAGTGTCCCCGGATGGCCGGTGAAGGCGCGGATGCCGCTGGCCTTCTGTTCCGCATCGACGTGTTCGGTCAGCCGCACCAGCGTCGCCTTGGCCACGCAATAGGCGGAGGTCGCCGGGCCGACGATGTTGGCGGCGGCAGAGGCCATGTTGACGATCCGCCCGCGCCCGGCGGCCTGCATCTGCGGCAGCACCGCATGCATGAACAGCAGCGCCCCGCGCACATGGACGTTCTGCGCCTGCCACCATTCATCGGGGTCAGCCACGCCGATCGGGCCCCACGGCTTGTCCACCCCGGCGTTGTTGACCAGGAAGCTGATCGGGCCGAGTTCGACCAAGGTGCGCGCCACTGCCGCTTCCACCGCCACGCGGTCCGTCACGTCGAGCGGCAGGACCAGCGCCGTACCGCCGTTCCCGCGAATCTCCGTGGCAAGTTCTTCCAGCTGCGATGCAGTGCGCGCCACCAGCGCCACGGCCGCACCTTGTGCCGCCAATGCCCGCGCAATCCCGCGCCCGATGCCGCGCCCCGCGCCGGTCACCAGCGCCACCTGTCCTGCAATCATGCCCATTCGCCAAGCTCCCGCAACTGTTCGCCACGGCGATAGCCGGCCAAGGCGAAAATGCACGTGCAGGGGGCGAAACGCCGTGTGCAAAGGGAGGGAAATGGTGGACCCGTCGGGGCTCGAACCCGAGACCTACAGATTAAAAGTCCGTTGCTCTACCAACTGAGCTACGGGTCCACACCGGCCCGACGACCTGCTTGCGGGCCGCTGGAAGGCGCTCACCTAGGCAGGGGGAGGGGGCTGGTCAAGCGGCCGTGCAACTGGCGCACGGTCAATCCACTGACTGGATCGCGCCAGCCCGGCGCAATTGCCCGTGCCGGGCCGAGCACGAAGCCCCGTTCGCGGAACAGGCGGTGCGGTACGACCAGCCCAGGCGCGCCGAAGCAGCCGCCGCTCCACAAGACGATGTCGAGATCGATCACCCGGCTGGACCACCGCTGGCCGCGCGCGGTGCGGCCATACTGCCGCTCGATTCGCTTGAGCGCGGCCAGCAGCTCATGCGGTTCTAGCGCCGTTTCCAGCAAGGCAGCGCCATTGGCATAGCGGCGCAGCGACGGCCCGACCGGATCGCTGGCCAGCAC
>JBARAF010000278.1:0-5016 GCA_049791695.1 Croceibacterium sp. | reverse complement strand
AGCAGGAAGACGTTGCTCGCCTGCTGCCGTGGATCGACTGGGCCTATCACGCCCTGAAGGCCGGCACGCTCTAAGCCATTTGAGTGCGGAGGGGGATCAGTGCCCCCTCCTCATTTCCCAATCCAGTTCGAGGCCGGACCTGCGAGGTTGTCCTCCATCCGGCCCGCTCCCCGCACCAGGGGAGAGGGAGTATTGTCATGACCAAGCCCAAGGTTCTCATTTCGGACAAGATGGATCCGAACGCCGCCCGTATCTTCGAAGAACGCGGTTGCGATGTTGACGTGATCACCGGCCTCAGCCCCGACGAGCTGAAGGAAATCATCGGCAAGTACGATGGCCTGGCGATCCGTTCGTCGACCAAGGTGACGCCGGAAATCATCGACGCCGCCACCAACCTGAAAGTCATCGGCCGCGCCGGCATCGGCGTGGACAACGTCGACATCCCCTACGCCAGTTCCAAGGGCGTGGTGGTGATGAACACCCCGTTCGGCAATTCGATCACCACTGCCGAACACGCGATTGCGCTGATGTTCGCGCTGGCCCGCCAGATCCCGGAAGCCAACGCGCAGACCCAGGCGGGCCTGTGGCCGAAGAACGGCTTCATGGGCGTGGAAGTGACCGGCAAGACCCTGGGTCTGATCGGCGCGGGCAACATCGGTTCCATCGTCGCCAGCCGCGCGCTGGGCCTGAAGATGAAGGTCGTCGCCTATGACCCGTTCCTGACCCCGGAACGCGCCGTGGAAATCGGCGTCGAAAAGGCTGACCTGGAAGCCCTGCTGGCCAAGGCTGACTTCATCACGCTGCACACGCCGCTGACCGAAGAAACCCGCAACATCCTGAACCGCGAACGCCTGGCCAAGACCAAGAAGGGCGTCCGGATCATCAATTGCGCCCGCGGTGGCCTGATTGACGAAGTGGCGCTGAAGGAAGGGCTCGACAGCGGCCATATCGCTGGCGCGGCACTCGACGTGTTCCTCGAAGAACCGGCCAAGGCCAGCCCGCTGTTCGGCACGCCGAACTTCATCTCCACCCCGCACCTCGGCGCCTCGACTGCCGAAGCGCAAGTCAACGTGGCCCTGCAGGTGGCGGAACAGCTGGCCGATTACCTGGTCAGCGGCGGCGTTACCAATGCGCTGAACCTGCCTTCGCTGAGCGCGGAAGAAGCGCCCAAGCTGCGTCCGTACATGGCGCTGGCGGAAAAGCTGGGCCAGCTGGTTGGCCAGTTGACCACCGATTCCATCCCGCGGATTTCGATCCACGCGGAAGGCGCGGCGGCCGAACTGAACATCAAGCCGATCGTGGCCGCGGTCCTGTCGGGCTTCCTGCGCCAGCATTCGTCCACCGTGAACATGGTCAATGCCCCGTTCCTGGCGCGTGAACGCGGGATCGAAGTGCGCGAAGTGAAGACTGAACGTGACACCGATTACCACACCCTGATCCGCGTTTCGGTGAAGACCGATGCGGGTGAACGTTCGGTAGCCGGGACCCTGTTCAACAACGCCGAACCGCGCCTGGTGGAACTGTTCGGCATCAAGGTGGAAGCCGAACTGGCCGGCCACATGATGTATATCGTGAACGAAGATGCCCCCGGCTTCATCGGTCGCATCGGCACCCTGCTGGGCGAAAACGGCATCAACATCGGCACCTTCAACCTGGGCCGCCGCGAAGCGGGCGGGGAAGCGGTGCTGCTGCTGTCGGTCGACAGCCCGGTGTCTGCCGACCTGATGGAAAAGGCCTGTGCCCTGCCGGGCGTGAAGCGGGTCAAGGCGCTTTCGTTCTGATCTGACTACCCTCACGCCGCTCGCCCCTTCGCAAGAGGGCGGCGAGCGGCTAGGGACCAAACCCATGATTGATCCTGCCGCTGACCTGCTGCCCGAAGGGCTGGAAGACCGCCTGCCACAAAGCACTGCTGCGGCGGTGCGGATAGAGCGCGCCGCGCTCGCCGTGCTCGACGCCCATGGCTATGACCGGGTGCGCCCGCCGCTGATCGAATTCGAAAGCAGCATGGCCCGGCGGATGCACGGGCTGAAAACCCGCAACATGTTCCGTTTCGTCGATCCGCGCAGCTTGCGGATGCTGGCCTTGCGCAGCGACATGACCGCGCAGACCGGGCGCATTGCCGCAACCGGCCTGGGCAACGCGCCGCGCCCGCTGCGGCTGTGCTATGGCGGCCAGATCGCACGGATGACCGGCGATATGCTGGACCCCCGGCGCGAAGAATTGCAGCTGGGGGCCGAACTGGTCGGCAGTGACAGCGTGGCCGCCGCGGCGGAAATCGTTGCCCTCGCGATCGAGGCGCTGGAAGCCGCTGGCGCAACCGGCATTTCGATTGATTTCACCCTGCCGGATCTGGTCGATACCCTGGCCGCCAAGGCATTCCCGCTCGATGGCGAACAGGTCGAGGCCGTGCGCCGCGAACTGGACGCCAAGGATGCCGGCGGGCTGAAGGCTGCAGGCGGCGACGCCTATCTGCCGCTGCTTTATGCCACCGGCGATTTCGAACCGGCGCTTGCCCGACTGGCGCAAGTGGAAGCGGGCGGCGCGCTCGACAGCCGGATCGATGCCCTGCGCCAGATTGCCGCCCGCGTGGAAGGCCGCGCCCGGCTGACGCTGGACCCCAGCGAACGGCACGGATTTGAATACCAGAGCTGGTTCGGCTTCATGATCTATGCCGCTGGCGTCCGCGGGGCCCTGGGGCGCGGCGGCACCTACAACATCGGTGGCACCAACGAAGCGGCGACCGGTTTCTCGCTCTATCCCGAAGAACTGGTCGATGCGGTGAAAGCGGACGAGCGGATGCAGCCCAAGCTGTTCCTGCCGCTGGGACATGATCCCGCTGCCGCTGCCGCCCTGCGCGGTTATGGCTGGCGGACAGTGGCGGCGCTGTCCGACACTGACGAGGCCGGGGCGCTTGGCTGTTCGCACCAATTGCAGGACGGGCAGGCGCAAGCGCTCTGACACGGCGGGCCCAGCTGCGCTGCAACCGGGCCGCCCCTGATTACGGACTTGCGGGAAATTACGGACTTACCGGCAGATCCTGCAGCCTGCTGTTGGAACCTGCGGTGGCCAGCAAGGCCCGGGTGATGCCCGGAATTTCCCTGACGAAAACCTTCGCCAATCCCGGCGGCAGATCACCTGCCCGTTGCGGCGTGCCACTGGCAGCATTGGCCACGACCGGCGCGGTGGTTGCAAGGGCCAACAGGCCGACGGCGTAGACGAGCTTTTTCATAATTTGCGACCCTTCCTGGTTGAGGGACCGCAAACCTAGGTGGCCGAGGCCGTTGCGGGGACCAAAATGCGACGGTTCGGCGCATCTGCATGGTGGTCTGTGGGGCTGAAGTTCCCGTGCGGGACGGGCCGGTGCAGGGCATCGGCCTGTCGTTTTTTTGCTCAATCCTGGAACTGGCGGCGCAGCCAGCTGCGGGCAATTTCCGTCGCCGGAAAGCCGGGCAGGCCGAACTTGCGACTCAGCATCACGTCGCCGCGCAGGCCGCGCCCGCCGCAATCGTGGCGTTCCACCGATGTGCCACCTCGGTGCAGGGCCTGTTGCAGCAGTTCCGCCTGCCGCTGCGCAGCGCCGCGGGCGGCGTGCAGGATCAGGAATGGCGGTGCGGGGGCACGAGACGCGTGTACGGCGGGTGACAAGGCGGCGAGCGCCAGCGCATCCGGCGGCGGGAAGGCGGGATCGATCAGGCTGCGGGCCAGCCAGGCGGAACCGACACTGGGCTGGCTCGCATCGAACGCGGCACCGTCATTGGCGATCACCCCGGCCAGCGGCGGACACCCCAGCGCCGGATCGGTGGCCACCAGCGCCGCCAGGTGCGCGCCGGAACTGTGGCCCATCGCCACGATCCGCCCCGGATCGACCCCGGGTTCGCTGGCCAGCTGGCGCAATGCGGCGGCAATGTCCGCGGCCATCTCGGCCACGCCCACTTCCGGCACCATGCGAAAATTGACGCTGGCGAAGTGCCAGCCTTCCTCGCGGCAGAAGGCTGCCTTGCAATCGCGCAGCCGCCGGGCCTTGTCACCAAAGCGCCAGGCTCCGCCATGGATGAACACCACCAGCGGACGCGGGCCTGCAGTGGCCGCACAGGCCGCAAAGACATCGGCTTGCTGCAACGGGTGCGGGCCGTAGGAGATGGTCCTGTCAGGCGCATGGTGCAGCGCGGACAGCACCGTGGGCCGGTCCCGCGCTGGGGCGGCCTGGGGAAGCAGCAGGTCCCTGACGGTGAAAAGGCGTTTCACCGCCGGATCACAGGGGGGCGAAACAGCGGTCCATCGCGGCTTTGTCCGTCGATTGCTGGGCGCAGGGATCAATCGAGCGCAGGTAGGTGACCAGCCGGTCGGCTTCCTGCGGGCTCATCCGGAAGGTGGGCATCGCGGGATCGCCCACGTGGGTCCCGTTGATGAAGGCTTGCCGCAGGTCGTCGCGGGCATAGCGTTTGAACAGGTCGCGCAGTGGCGGCGCCGTTGGCCGCGGGCTGGCCCCGGTCAGGGTAATGGAATGGCATGCGGCGCACCGCTGTTCAGCATAGGCTCCGCCGCCAGCCACATCGGCCGGGCCGAGCCTGGGCGCAGTAGTTGGCGCGGAAGTCGGCGCAGCGGCGGGGACGCAGGCGGCCAGTCCGACCGCCGCGCCCGCCGCCAGCAGTGCGTGGGTCAGGCGGGGGACAGCGGCTGCCCGGCGTGGCGCAGCGCAGCCTCGCTGCTCAGCGGGCCACCAGCCAGCGCCACCTGCGGATCGCTCAGGTCCAGTTCCGTTCCGGTGCGTGACGATGACGTGGACCCCTTGCGGCTGACGTAGGTGCGATAACCAGCATAACCGATTGCGCCCAGCGCGGCGAGTTTCAGCAGCATAATCGTTCTCCTTTGTTCGCCCATCAACGGACAGGGCGCAGGATCGGTCCGCCGCTGCCGCTCGGTCCGGCGCGTCAGCGGAACACGCGGGCGAGAAAGGCATCGACCACCGCGGTCGCGGGATAGTCGGGATCGCCCAGATCGCGGTTGATCTGCATG
>JBARAF010000277.1:0-2493 GCA_049791695.1 Croceibacterium sp. | reverse complement strand
GGGGTAACCGGTGCAGCAGTTCGGGAGTTGCTCTCCAGACGGGAAGCTGGAAAACGCTGAGCACGCCGTAGGAAAGAGGGCATGTCGAGAGCATCGCTGCCGCCTCTTATCAGGCGGCGAAGCTCATCAGCGCTGCGTACTCCTCCGCCACGTGTACTAGCGAAGCCAGTAGCGATAACAGTGATGCGAACCTCGCTATCCATCTTGGGGTCAAAGACCACGCCGAAGATTATGTTGGCGTTGGGGTCCACTGCTTGGCCAATTACTTGAGCAGCCTCATTACACTCAAACAGGGTGAGACTTGGGCCACCAGTAATATTGAATAGCACCCCTGTGGCTCCGCTTATGGATACGTCGAGCAACGGGCTAGCCATAGCAGCCTTAGCCGCTTCGGTAGCGCGACTTTGCCCGCCGGCTTTACCCACAGACATCCAGGCTGGGCCAGCATCTTTCATTACCGATTTAATATCAGCGAAGTCCAGGTTGATCAGTCCCGGGACGGTAACTACTTCGGAGATAGCCTGAACTCCCAAACGAAGAGCGTCGTCAGCCAACCTGAAGGCGTTGTCCACAGTCGTCTTGGCATCACAGAGCTGAAGAAGGCGGTCATTAGGTATGATGATAAGCGTATCAACCTTGTTCGTAAGGTTTATCAACCCTTCCTCGGCTACGTCTTTTCTATGCGTCCCCTCGAAAGTGAAGGGTTTGGTCACCACTGCGATGGTGAGGGCGCCACTCTTTTTAGCTATTTCAGCCACTACAGGGATGCCACCTGTGCCTGTGCCACCGCCCATGCCGGCGGCAATAAACACCATATCAGCACCTTGCACGATTTCTTCAATCATGTCGCAGCTTTCTTCCGCTGACTTGGCTCCAACCTTATGGTCACCACCAGCGCCCAAACCCCTGGTCAATTTCTCGCCCAGTTGAATTCTAGTAGGAGCCTCGGCCAGAGCCAGGGCTTGGCCATCGGTATTCATGGCTATGAAATCAACGCCCTTTATGCCCTCGCGGACCATACGAGTAATGGCATTGCAGCCGCCGCCACCAATGCCTATAGCTTTGATTCTTGCTGGACTTGGAGTAAAAATTTGTTTTGCCATTCTAACCTCCTTTCACAAATCAGGCGCGGAACAGCCTTCTAAATAAACTTACGAAGTTGCCCCAGACACCAGCGCGTTTTACTTGTAAATCTGATCCTTCTTTGCCTCGTACTGGCCATAGGATTAATCCCACGGTGGTAGCGTAAGACGGGTCGTGAAGGATATCGGAAATGCCATAGATGCCCGTGTTCAAAGGTCGGCCTTTGCGTACCGGCATTCGCAAAATTGACTGTCCTAACTCGTCAAGCCCGGGTAGGTTAGCTGTGCCACCTGTGAGCACTAAACCACAAGGCGCCAAAGTCTGGTAATCGCTAGTGGGCATCTCCATCAATGTAAGTTGGAGCAACTCCTCCATGCGAGCCCGGATGATATTGCATAGGTCTTTATAAGAGGCGCTATGACCATTCTCGATACCCACTTGGACCGTTTCGTCAAGCTCTAAAGTGGGGGTGACATTGCCATATCTCTTCTTCATCTTTTCCGCAATATTGAAAGGCAGGCCCAAGCCTATAGAGATATCGCTGGTTACCTGGTAACCGGCTACTGGAATGATAGAGGTGTGATAGATGCTGCCATTCTTAAATACCGCTATATCCGTGGTTCCGCCACCGATGTCAGCCATGATAACACCCGTGTCTCTTTCCTCCGGAGTCAATACTGCTTCTCCGCTAGCCAGGGGCTCCAGGATGAGGTCTTCAACGTCAATACCGATACTGCGGACGCATTTAGCCAGGTTTTGTATTGAAGTCACTGAAGCAGTGATGATATGGGTTTCTACATCTAACCTGGATGCATGCATGCCTACCGGCTGTTTCACTCCTTCCTGTCCGTCCAGAGCGTAGTATCGCGGAATAGCATGGAGCACCTTCTTTCCTTCGGCGACGGTGACATTACGAGCCGCAGATAGCGCCCGCTTAAGGTCCTGCGTGCGCACCAATCTGTCATCTCGCGGGATAGCTATTACCCCCCGATTATTCAGACTGCTTATATGTCTGCCGGTAACCCCAACATAGGCAGAATCTATACGTATGCCGCTAATTCTTTGAGCTTCCCTCACCGATGCGGCAATGGACTGTCTGGCTTCGTCCATATTAACTACGATGCCTTTATGTAGGCCATGAGAGGGAACGACTCCCACTCCTAAAACTTCAATGTCATCTTCTGCTTTGACATTAGCCACGATAGTGGCTATTTTAGTTGTGCCCACATCAATAGCTGAAATGATTTTCTTTGCCATTTTCACCTCCTTATTTTGCTGGGAATGCTGCCTAGTTGAGTCGCTCAGCTATCCTTAATTTAGCGCTGCGGCTGCGTGGGTTGGATTCTATCTCCAACGAGGTAGGTTTGATAACCTTCCGTGAAATGAGCTTCAAGGTGGGCACATGCCCAC
>JBARAF010000276.1:0-4381 GCA_049791695.1 Croceibacterium sp. | reverse complement strand
TTGGGCCAGCTGGCTGCATCGCGGCAGGCGCGGCGGATCGCCCATTCGCCCAGCGGCACGACAAGATTGGATTCTTCGGCCACCGGGATGAACACCCCCGGGCTGACCATGCCGCGTTCCGGATGTTCCCAGCGCATCAGGGCTTCGAACCCGACCACCATGTTGTCCGCCGTGCGCACAACCGGCTGGTAATGAAGCTCCAGCTGTTCGGAGTGCAGCGCCTCGCGCAGATCGTCCAGCAACAGGCGGCGTTCTTCTTTCTCGTCCTTCAGATCAGCCGAGTAGAAGCGGAACTGGCCACGCCCGCCGTTCTTGGCGGCATAGAGCGCCAGGTCCGATGCATGGACCAGCTCATCCCGCTCAACCCCGTCATAAGGTGCAATGGCGATCCCGACCGACGTCCCGATTACTGCCCGCTGCCCTTCGCCCAGGGCATAGGGCTGTGACAGGATCTGGATGACCTTTTCGGCGAGCTCGCCCAATTTGCCACGATCGTCCAGATCCGGCAGGATCACCTGGAATTCATCACCGCCCAGGCGGCCGATTTCGCCACGGTCACCGATCACCGCAATCAGCCGTTCGGCAACTTGCCGCAACAGGGCGTCGCCGGCGGCATGGCCCAGGGTATCGTTGACCAACTTGAAGCGGTCTAGATCGAGCATCATCAGCGCGCAGGAGCGTTTGGCCGTGCGATAGGCGGCCAGCAGGCTTTCCATCCGCCGGTTCATCCGGTGGCGGTTTGCGAGGCCGGTCAGCGAATCATATTCCGCCACCCGCGAATCTTCCCGCTGGCGTTGGAATTCCAGAGTTACGTCACGCGCACTGCCGCGATAGCCGATGAATGTGCCGGCCGCGTCAAAGCGGGCCTGGGCATTCAGCTGCAGCCATTTGGGATCACTTTGCGGCAACGCGACAAAGCGTACCACCTGCGCCGCCAGCCGACCGCGCGCGGTCATCTGGAACTTCAGCGGTCGTCCGCTGGCGCCATCCTGTTCGCTTTCGAACAGGTCGGTTACCGGGTGCCCCAGCAAGTCTGCCGGATCCAGCCCAAGCGCCATGGCGGCCGAATGGGACAGGTACGACAACCGCCCGTCCGCATCGCTCGCCCAGATCCAGGCGAGGCCCATGTCTTCGAATTCGTCAAGGATCTGGCTGCGGAGGGCAGGCGCAAAGCTGCCGTCTTCGCTGTCCTTATGAGTCCGCAGCCCCTTGAGCAGGCGCTTCATTACCGACATCCCAGTTCCGGGGCGCTGGTGCGCCCAACAAGCTGGCAGCTATGAACGGGCTTGGTTTCAATTGCCCTAACGCCGCCGGGAATCCGGCTATAAGATGGTCAGGCGGCCTGTTGCAATTGCAGGTCCAGCCGGTCCCAGATTTCCACCAGCGCCTGGGCCAGTTCGGCCATCATGGCTTCGGTATGGGCCGGGCCTGGCGTGAAGCGCAGCCGTTCCGTACCGCGCGGCACGGTGGGGAAATTGATCGGCTGAACATAGACGCCGTATTCGGCCAGCAGGATGTCGCTGATCTTCTTGGCGCGGACCGGATCGCCCACCATCAGTGGAACGATGTGGGTGGTGCTGTCCATCACCGGCAGCCCGGCTTCGCGGAACAGCCGCTTCAGCGTGGCGGCGGCGGCTTGCTGGCCATCGCGTTCCGCGCTGCTGCCCTTCAGGTGGCGGACACTGGCGAGCACGCCTGCAACTAGCACCGGGCTGAGCGAAGTGGTGAAGATGAACCCCGGGGCATAGCTGCGGACCACGTCGATGATCCGCGAATCGGCAGCGATATAGCCGCCCATCACGCCGAACGCCTTGCCCAGCGTGCCTTCGATGATGTCGATCCGGTGGGCTGCTTCGTCCCGTTCGGAGATGCCGCCGCCGCGCGCGCCGTACATGCCGACAGCGTGGACTTCGTCGATATAGGTCAGCGCGTTGTACTTGTCCGCCAGGTCGCAGATCGCGTGGATCGGGGCGACGTCGCCATCCATCGAATAGACGCTTTCGAACGCGATCAGCTTCGGCACCTCCGGATCTTCAGCGGCCAGCAGTTCTTCCAGGTGGCCCACGTCGTTGTGCCGCCAGATGCGCTTTTCACAGCCCGAATTGCGGATGCCGGCAATCATGCTGGCGTGGTTCAGTTCATCTGAAAAGATGATGCAGCCCGGCAGGATGCGGGCGAGGGTGGACAGCGTCGCGTCGTTGGAAACATAGCCGCTGGTGAACAGCAGTGCGTCGTCCTTGCCATGCAGGTCCGCCAGTTCGCGTTCCAGGTCCACGTGGTAATGGGTGTTGCCGCCGATATTGCGGGTGCCGCCGGAACCTGCGCCGACATCGTGCAGCGCTTCTTCCATGGCGGCGATCACCTTGGGGTGCTGGCCCATGGCGAGGTAATCGTTGGAGCACCACACGGTGATCGGCTTCGGGCCGTTGTGGCCGTGGAAGCAGCGCGCATTGGGATAGGCACCCTTGTTGCGCAGAATGTCGATGAACACGCGGTAGCGGCCTTCGCCATGAAGCCGGTCAATCGCCTGGTCGAAGATATGATCGTAGTTCAGCGGACATGTCCGTTCTGTGCCGTGCCCCCGCCCGGCGGTTTGGTGCTGGCGCCCCATAGGCGAAATGAGTTCCGGGTTAAAGGACCGAATTTCGCCGTTCATACCTAAAACGCCCTGATTTCCGTAAGTCCGCGGCTCTGTAGCGCAGGCAGCAGGCTGGCAAATTGATCTGGATCACCCGTGAACAGGGCAAAGTCGGGATTTTTGCGGATAAACGGCTGGCCTTGCGTCAGATGGGCCACGCGCCGGGCAATGCCTTCCGCCCCGTGGACAAACCGCACATCCGGCCCCAGCGCCTCGGCCAGTTGCCGTTCGACCAGCGGAAAATGGGTGCAGGCCAGCACCACGGTATCAATCGAATCGCCACCCGGCTGGGCACGCAGGCCCGCTGCCGCTTCCGCAAAGACAGACGGATCAGGTTCTTCCCCGCGCAGCACCGCCTCTGCCGCGCTGACGAGGCCGGGGGCGGCGTGGCGGATCAGCCGCTTTCCCTGCGCAAACTCCGCTTCCAGCCGGTCGACATAGGCCTGGCGGATGGTTGCCGCCGTGCCCAGCAGACCGATGGAGCCGGTGCGGGTCATCGCGGCGGCGGGCTTGATGGCGGGCACGGTGCCGACAATCGGCACGTGCAGCACGTCGCGCACCATGCCCAGCGCAATGGTACTGGCCGTGTTGCAGGCAATGGTGATCAGGCGCGGCTGGAACCGTTCCGCCATGCGCCCCAGCAGGCCGGCCACGCGGGCGGCAATCTCCGCCTCCGTCTTTTCGCCATAGGGCAGGCCGGCGGTATCGGCGGCATAGATCACCGGTGCCTGGGGCAGCACCTTGCGCAGTTCATCCAGCACGGTCAGCCCGCCAACGCCGGAATCGAACAGCAGGATCGGGGAATGTGCCTCCACTTTGAACCTGCCTTGTCCACCCTGCGCTTGTCGAAGCACTGTGTTTGCCTTTATCGCGGGGCTAGCCACAAAATCGGCCCGGCGACAAGCGTGGGGCCACAGGGATTAGGGGAAAGTCGCTGGACGCATTTCTGGCCTTGGCCGCGGGTTACGCGCTGGGTTCCGTGCCGTTCGGCCTGCTGCTGGCGCTGGCAGCGGGGCAGGGGGATATCCGCAAGATCGGTTCCGGCAACATCGGCGCCACCAATGTGCTGCGCACCGGGAACAAGGGACTGGCCGCGGCGACCCTGCTGCTGGACCTGCTGAAAGGCTTCTTCGCGGTGTTCCTGGCCTGGCATCTGTGGCCGGACATGGCCGGGTTCGCCGCATTGGGCGCGGTACTGGGGCATTGTTTCCCGGTGTGGCTGAAATTCAAGGGCGGCAAGGGCGTGGCCACTACGGCCGGCGTCTGCTTTGGCCTGTGGTGGCCGATCGGGCTGGTCTATGCTCTGGTCTGGCTGGGCCTGTTGGCGATCACGCGCATTTCCAGTGCCAGCGGTATGATGGCCGCCGTGTCTGCTCCCGTGGCTGCGGCGGTGCTGGGGCGGATGGAACTGGTGCCGGTGCTGGCCGCAATCGCGCTGATCGTGGTCATGCTGCACCGCGCCAACATTGCCCGCCTGATGAAGGGCGAAGAACCGCGGATCGGCCGCAAGAAGTGAGCCTGTCGCAGGAGGAGGCGTTTGCCCGCATCCGCCTGCTGCGATCGCCCAATGTCGGGCCGGTCAGCTATGCCCAGCTGCTGCGCCGCTTCGGCACGGCGGTGGCGGCACTGGACGCGTTGCCTGATCTGGCCAGCAGGGGCAGACGGGCATACAGCGCGGCGCCGATTGACCGGATCGAACGCGAAGTAGCCGCCGTGCGCGCTGCGGGCGCGCGATACCTGTTC
>JBARAF010000275.1:0-1822 GCA_049791695.1 Croceibacterium sp. | reverse complement strand
CCCCTGCGCCGCTGGCGCTGCTGCGTGGCCGGTACCGCTATCGCATGCTGATCAACGCCCGGCGCAGCGCAGAAGTGCAGCAGGTTATCCGCGACTGGCTGGGCGCGCTGCGTTTCCCGCAAGGGGTGCGGGTGGGCGTGGACATCGATCCCTACAGCTTCGTCTGACGATCAGGGATAAAGCGCCGCCGCTTCCTCCTTCAGCCGCGCCATCGCCTTGCGCCAGGGGGCGGGGCCCCAGCTGACGCGGGCCACGCCAAGCTTCGCCAGTTCGGCAGGTTCCGGCACGCCGGGCAGCATGATCACGTTCACCGGCAGGACCGACTTTTCGCAAATTTCCGCGATCAGCCCGGCATCGCTGACACCGGGGACAAAGAAGCTGCCCGCCCCGGCTTCGGCAAAGGCAGCGGCGCGCTCCAGCGCTTCAGGCAGCAGCGCCCGGTCGTTGGCATCCTGCCCGGCGCGGAAGCGTTTCAGGAACAGGTCCGTGCGGGCATTCACGAACAGCCCGGCACCGGCCACGGCGGCCACCCGGCGTGCCTGTTCCTCCAGCGGATGCAGACCTTCGCCCCCGATCACCTGGTCTTCGAAATTGCACCCGACAGCGCCTGTTTCCGCAAGGAACTGCGCGTGTTCCGCAAGCCGCCCGGCATCGACCGCAAAGCCGCCTTCGAAATCGACTGTCACCGGCACGCCGACCGCATCGACGATCCGCCGCACGGTTTGCAGCAGGACGTTGAGCGGAATCCCCTCGCCATCCGCATAACCTTGGGCTTCGGCCAGGGAATGGCTGCCGGTGGCGATGGCGGGCGCCCCGGTATCGGCAACTGCCACCGCGCTGCCGACATCCCAGATATTATACAGCAACACCGGATCGCCGCGGCGGTGAAGATCGGAAAAAACTTCGTGCAGGCTGGTGGTCATGATCGCTGTTCCCGTTCCAACAGTTCGCGCTTGATATCGAGGCCATAGGCATAGCCACCCAGCGAGCCGTCAGACCGTACAACGCGGTGGCACGGAATCAGCACCGCGACGTTGTTCGCCCCGTTGGCGCTGCCCGCCGCCCGCACTGCCTTGGGATTACCGGCGGCGGCGGCGATCTGGGCATAGCTGCGCGTTTCACCGGCCGGAATGCGGCGCAGTTCATCCCACACCCGTTGCTGGAAGGCAGTGCCCTGCACATCCAGCGGGATATCCGTCCCCAGGCCGGGATTTTCCACCGCGTCCGTCACCCGTTGCAGCAAAGCGGCAAAGTCCGCCCCGCCTTCCGCCAGTTTCGCCTGCGGAAAACGCTGCGCCAGTTCATCCGGCCCTTCATTGAACGACAGGCGGCACACGCCCTTTTCTGTGGCGGCGACCAGCATCGGGCCGAGCGTGGTTGCCACCACGGCCCAGCTGATCGTCACCCCCGCACCGCCCCGCGCCCATGCAGATGGCGTCATGCCCAGCTTTCCTTCCATGGATTCGTAAAACCGGCTCGGGCTTTCAAACCCGGCTTCATAGATTGCCCCGGTCACCTCGCCGCCAGCAGACAATGCCTCCCGCGCCCGTTCTTCGCGCAAGGCGCGGGCATAGGCGGATGGCGAAAGACCAGTGGCGCGGGTGAACAGGCGCTGGAAATGAGTGGCGGAATAGCCGACGCGGCTGGCCAGGTCGTCCAGCTTCACCCCTTCTCCGGTGCGCAGGATCGCCACGGCCTGCGCCACCGCTTGCGCATCCCGCGCGGCCATGTCCGGCTGGCACCGCTTGCAAGGGCGGAACCCGGCCCCTTCCGCATCGGCGTTGGCTATATAGTAGAGTGTATTTTCCGGCCGGGGCCGCCG
>JBARAF010000274.1:0-6811 GCA_049791695.1 Croceibacterium sp. | reverse complement strand
GGCGGCCAGGGGGTACAAGGATGCGCCCTTGCGGGTGGCGGCGGGCGGCTTTGCCGTGGCCGGGATTGCCGGCACCCTGGCCCCGCTGATGCCCAATGCCTGGGGTGCCGTGGCGCTGCTGGGGGTGACGGTGTTCTGCGGCAACATGCCCTTCCCCTGCGCTGCCACATCGCTGCAACTGATCGTACCCAACCGCGCGCGGGCGCAGGTAAGCGCCGTCTACGTTACCTTCACCACGCTGGTCGGGCTGGCCGTAGGGCCGACCGTGGTGGGGGTGATGACCGATTACGTTTTCAGCGATCCGGCGGATGTGCGCTATTCAATCAGCGTGATCGTGGCCGTCGCCGCGCCGGTCATGGTGCTGATGATGCTGCTGGCGATGCGCCCGTACCGCCGCTTCCTGCCGGAATAGGCTCAACGGTCCACCGGATAGCGCAGACGCTCGATCATCTCGCGCAGTTGCGGCACCATCGCCCCCAGGCCGCCTGCAACATCGGCCAGCCGGTCCATCGTTTCAGGCACGTGATCGGCCAGCTTGTCGGCCGTGTCATGGGCGTCCGGTCCGGCCACCTCGCCCAGGGTGGTGTCGGGATCGACCTGCCGGGCATCCGGTCCGCCGGGATCCAGCGCCCGCATCGCACGCACCAGCCCGCCCACTTTCAGGTCCAGCATAGAATCGGCCATCGCAGCCGCGGCATTCGCCACGCCATCCTGCACGCGCCGGTCGGCCAACAGGTCCGCCGCCTGGTCGAGCGAAGTGTCCTGCGCGGCAGCAGGCAGCGGCAGCAGGCAAAGGCTGAGCCCGGACGCAACCAGGGCTGGCAAAAGGCGTCGCATTGATTCGCTCCTTCAGGAGACTTTCAAAACGCCCCTATCAACCACGGCAGCTTGCGCCCGGGTGAATTGATTCATCGGTTTGCCGCAAATCCTGAACAGACTGCGTCAATTGCCGTCAGAGACGGTCGTCGATCGCCGAGCGCACGAAGCCTTCCGGGAAATCTTCCACCGCGTTGCCGACGATGGTGAAATCCTTCTTCGCCCCGCCGAACCGGCTTTCCAGTTCCATGTAGCTGTGCGGATCGAACAGCGGGGTGGCGCTCATGCCCATGATCTTGGTCGCGTCCTGCTTCTGGCAGGTATAGTGACACCCCTGCTGGGCGTAGTTGTGGATGCCGTGTTCCAGCATCCCGTCCATCGCCGCCTTCAGCGTGTAATGCATGGTCAGGAAATTGAAGCCGAGCGGGTAGATTTCATCCACCGTCACCCCCGGCTTGCCATCCACGTCGCGCACGTCGGGGAACATCTTCCAGCCCGGCACCTTGGCCGAAACCACCTTGGCGTGGTCCAGGGTGGAAATGCGCACCACGGTGCTCATCTTCGCGCCCATTTCCACCGCTGCGCGCATCCGTTCGCAGCCTTCGTCCATTTCCGTTTCCGGATCGGCATTGGTGCGGGCGATCAGGAAGCAGTCGGTGCCTTCCATGGCGGCGAGGGCCGCGCGGACCTTCTCGTAATACTTTTCGCGGTCGAGCAGGCTGGTGGAATTCTCCATGTCGCCGCTGTCTTCCAGCTGCAACGCGGTGGCCCCGGCGGCAATCATCCGCTTGGTGCTGCGATACACGGCCAGCGGGCCGCCAAAACCATCCTCGATATCGGCCGCCAGCGGGATCGCATTGGTCTGGCTGATGCGGCTGGTGATCCATTCGATATCGGTCAGGTTGGAAAAGCCGTAATCGATCACGCCATTCATCGCGATCGACACTTCGCCGCCGCTCAGCATCATGGCTTCGAAGCCGACCATTTCCACCGCCCGGGCGGAAGCGCAGTCATAGACGCAAGGCGCCACGATGCAGCGGTTGGTTTCGCGCAGCACCTGTTCGAGCGACTTCTTGGCCATGGGGAAATCCTTCTTTGGTCAAATGGCGACCGGCACCTTCTGGGCGAAGATGCCGGTGATGAAAACACGAGTGCCTCCCTGCCCGGCAAGACAGGGAGGCGGGGGTAACCTCAGAAGCGGACCCGGGCACCGGCCTTGAAATAGCGGCCGATGGGATCGAAAAACACCTGGTTGGTCGCCCCTTGGGCAGAGGCGGCGCGCGGCGGCGTCTTGTTGAACAGGTTGTTGACCACGCCGAACACCTCGATGTTGTCGTTCACTTGATAGGCCGCGTTGATGTCGGTGTAGAACGCGCCTTCCACCCGGTTGGTGTTGACGGTGTTGGCCTTGGTCACGGCATAGCCCGGATCTTCCGGCCCCAGCAGCAACACGTCGAAGATGCCGCCGGAAATGAACCGTTCGTGCAGGCCCAGGCTCAGCTTGCCCAGGTCCCAGGTCAGGTTGGCGTCCACGGTCCACCACGGCATGCCGGTGGTGGTGCCGGGGCGATAGCCGGTCTGCCCGGCGCGGTCGGTCTTGCCCACGGTGTCAGTGGTCGACAGTTCGAAGTAATGGGTTGCCAGCACGCGCAGGCCCAGCGCGCCCATCGGGCCGGTGTGGGTGTCGAAGTTGAATTCGAAATCCACCCCGCGGCTGCGCTGCAGGTTGATGTTCTGGGCCACGTTCTGCACTTCCAGCAGCAGGTTGTTGCTGTCACGCTTCACCAGCGCGCAGAACTCGGTTGCCCCGGCCTGGCAGCGGTTGACCACCGTCTGCGCGCCCAGGGTGCCGATTGCCCCTGCGATCCCGATGTTGAAGTAATCGGCCGAGAAGCTGATCCGGCGGGCGAAATCGACTGGCGGGCTGGCCACGAAACCCATCGAGAAAGTGTCGGCCACTTCCGGGGTCAGGTTGGGATTGGCGCCGGTGAACTGGGTTACCTGGATCTGCCCGCCGGCATTGGCCGGATCGACCACGGTGGTGCGGCCGGAACTGACTGGGCCGAACAGTTCCGTCAGGTTGGGCGCCCGGATATCGCGCGAACGGGTGGCGCGGAAACGCAGCCCTTCCGCCGGTTCCCACACCCCGCCAATCTTCCAGGTAGTGACGCTGACGGAACTGTCCGCCGCAACAGCGCTCGACCGGCTGTAATGGGTGCGGCGGACCGCGCCGTTCAGTTCCAGCAGGTTGAACGCCGGCACGCCCGCCAGCAGCGGCGCACTGGCTTCGATATAGCCTTCGGTGACGTCGATCTGGCCGCGGATCGCCTTGCCGTTGAAGGACCAGAACGCATTGCTGGTGGACAGCGCATCGGCAGTGCCATCCATGCCGTCACTGCGGAATTCCCCGCCCAGCGCCTCCTTCAGCGCGCCGCCCGGCAGATCGAACAGGCTGCCATTGACGTTGGCGGCGACCACGTGCTGGTCGATGACCGCGGTCTGGTACCCCGATGGCGCGGCCCAGGCCACGGCTTCCGCGCTCGCCTTGCCCGCCCCGAACACGTTGAACGGTACGCAGCCGGCGACGTCGTTGGTGGTGCTTGCATCCGCATTCACCCGGCACTTGATGGTGCCGCCGGAATTGACCGCATCGACCGCTGCCTGCAGGCGCGAGGCGACCGCATTGTGGACGTAATCCTGGCGGAAATCGTTGTGGCCGTACTGGTAATAGGCATCCCACGCCCAGCCGCTGCCGATATCGCCTTCCAGCCCGGCGACCGCGCGCCAGGTCTTGTTGACCGATTCGTCGATCGGATTGCCGAGATCGCCAAAGGCGCGGCCAAGCGCCACGGTGGTGACGCCCGCATTGTCCATCGCCGTGCCCAGTGCCGTGGGCAGATAGGCATTGTCACGCGCGATGGTGAAATTGGCGCGCGGCAGGGATCCGTGGACCTCGCCGTTCACCTGGCCGTAGGACAGGTCGAACGTGGCCCGCAACGCATCGCTGAATTCATAGCCAAGGCTGGCATAGGCGGTGAACCGTTCCACCGGCGGCGACAGCAGGATACCGCGCAGGAAGCTGTTGTTCAGCGCATCTTCCCCGCCCACCGCAAACAGCGGGGCAGTCGCACCGCCAAAGATGGTGCCGTACTGGTACTGGCGCAGCGTGCCGTTGGGATTGACCGAAGTGCCCCGCAGCGGCCCGGCATAGATCAGGCCGTCATAGTTGATCGCGCCGGTCTGGTTCGGGCCGGTGCGGATGTTGGCCGGCAGCCCGCCCGCACCCGCCGAAGCGTTGCCGACCAGCATTTCCTGCGGGCACCAGTCGCGGGCGTAGCAATCGCCAATGCCATTGGCCTTGGAATATTCCCCGGCGATCATGAAGTGGCCTGCGCCACCGGCAAATTTGGTGCCCCATGCGGCCGAAGCGAACAGTTCTTCCGCGTCGCCTTCCTGCGAAATTCCGCCCTGGACCGTGGCCTTCAGGCCTTCCAGCTGGCGGTCGAGGATGAAGTTGACCACGCCGGCCACCGCGTCGGAACCGTAAGCGGCAGAAGCACCGCCGGTGACCACTTCAACGCGGGAAATCAGCGCGGTCGGGATCAGGTTGATGTCCACGGTGCCGACTTGCGTGCTGGGCACGTGGCGCTTGGAATCGACCAGCACCAGGGTGCGCGCACCGCCAAGGCCGCGCAGATCGAGCACGCGGGCACCAATGTTGCCGCCCACCGCCTGCTGCGTGGCCGGGGTCACCAGGGCGCGGAAGGAAGGCAGTTCATTCAGCGCATCGGCCACGTTGGTCACGGCGCGGGCTTCCAGCAAATCGGCCCCCAGCACGGTGACCGGCGTTGGCGCCTGCGACCCGTCGCGGGCGATGCGGCTGCCGGTGACGACAATCGGTTCGGCTGCCGCATCCGCTGCGGCGTCCTGCGCCAATGCCGGGGACGCGGTGGCCACCACGGCTGCTGCGGAAAGCCACAATGCGCGACGGACCGCGCGGTTGGAACCGACCTTGTTCATGTCAAACCTCTCCCTGAGCATCCAGTACTCTTGCCTGATGTGACCGGTACCATGAAATTTTGCGCTGTCAAAGGCCGGCCCGTTCAACAGGGGAAATTTGGGCCCCTGCCGTGGCAATTTCCCCACAGGGTGGCCCTTGCGGCCCAAAAGAACAGTGACTTGGGTTTAGCCGATGTTACCGGTCTCAATCAGCGGCAACCTGCCACACGCGGCTTGCGACGTAACGGGCGAAAGGCCACAGGATGCGCAGCGTGGCGCAAGGGTGCGCGCCCGGAGAACCTTGCCGATGGATGCCCAGCTGTTGTTGCTGTGCCTGCTGACCGCGCTGATCAACCTGATCGGCACGCTGGCCTATGCCGCGCGCATTGCCGGGGTCCGCACCCGGCGGATCGCGATGAGTTTTGCCCTGTTCAACATCCTGGTGCTGGTATCGCGGACCTCCAACAGTTTCCTCGGGCCGTTCCTGGCCAAGCGAATCGAACTGCGGATTGCCGATGGCGGCGGGGACGCGCTGCTCGGCGATTTCCGGCTGGTGCTGCTGTCCGCGGCCATTGCCGTGGCCGTGGGGATCGTGCTGGTCCCAACCGCGCAGCGGCTGTTCGTCAGCGCGATCGGATATTTCCAGCGCAACCGGTCAACCGGGCGGATGATCCTGCGCAGCGCCTCGCCCGCCGGCCTGCGCACCGTGCGCCAGTCGCTGTCAATCCCGGGGATGGAGCAATTGCGCGAACTGGCCCGCCCGCGCGGCGTGGGCTGGGGCGTGTTGCTGGCAAATTGCCTGGCCCAGGCGCTGATTACCGTGGGCGTGCTGGCATCGCTTTATGCGGGGTACCTCAACCCGGAATTCCGCGTCACCGCATCGCAGCTGTCAGCCGTGGTCAACGGCTTTGCCACGATCCTGCTGTTCGCCTTCATCGATCCCCAACTGTCGGTAATGACCGATGACGTGGTGGAAGGGCGGATTGCCGAATCGCTGTTCCGCCGCACAGTGGTGTGGATTTCGCTCAGCCGCCTGGCGGGTACCTTGCTGGCGCAGGTCCTGCTGGTCCCTTCGGCGGCGCTGATCGCGGTGATCGCCAACCACGTGTGAGGGGTTGGGCGTAACATCACCGCATGGCGCGCCAATCCGTGCTTCGACAGGCTCAGCACGAACGGGGAGTTGGGGCACCTGCTGGGAATACAAAGCGCCGTCATTCCCGCGAAGGCGGGAATCCAGTCGGCCTTGGCGCTACTGCCCTACGCCCTGGATCCCCGCCTTCGCGGGGATGACGCGGGTTGGGGTTTGTGCTGCCCTGCGCGCCCGCTCATCCTGAGCCTGTCGAAGAACGCTCATCCTGAGCCTGTCGAAGGACGCACATCCTGAGCCTGTCGAAGGACCTGAAAGCTCACACCAGTTGCGCGGCAGCCTTGCCCACTTCGGCGAAATAGCGCGCCATTGCATCGGCGGCATTGTCGCTGAGGGCGATGAAGGCGCGGCGGCGGTCGGCTTCGTCCTCCACCCGCACCAGCAGGCCGGTGTGGGTCATCTGCCCGATCCAGCGCAGCGCCGTGGTGGGCGGCACCCCGCTGGCGATGCACAGCGATGTGACGGACACCCGCGTATGTTCCGCCCGCGCCGCGGTCAGGTCCAGCAGCATATCCCACGCTGGATCGGCAAACAGTTCGCCATCAAAGAACCGGGCGCGCAATTGGCGCTGGCGCAAGATGCGACGGACCAGGCGCGGATCTGGCAGTGGCGGCCGGGCGCTGCGCACCAGCCGGTCCCCGCCCCGCGCGGCAGTATCCTTGAACGCAACCTCGGGGCTTTCAAATCGAAACACCCCTTCTTCCGCGCCCTGTTCCACCGGCGAATCCAGCCGGTCCAGCCGTTCGGCAATCCGGCTGACCTGTTCGGTCAGGCGCAGCAGGCTGAGCCGGTCTTGTTCCGACAGTTCCCGCACCCGCAAGCCGGGAGCCCCGGCCAGGGCGCGGCCGA
>JBARAF010000273.1:0-3099 GCA_049791695.1 Croceibacterium sp. | reverse complement strand
GCCTTGGTCGTGTTCTTTGCCTTGACGGTGCCGGCACCGAGCTGGAGGGCCGTATAGCCGTCCCGCTCCTGAGTGCGCTGACCCACCACCTGGCAGTTCTGCAGACCGAGAACTGTCACCGGGACGTGAGTACCGTCCTCGGTGAAGATCCGGGTCATGCCCAGCTTCTGTGCGATCAAACCAGAACGCATCGGTTGTTACCTTTTCTCCTTGGAGACTGACCGGGTCATTCCTTGAAGAGGACCCTTTTGGTGATCAGCGCGAAAAACTTCGTTACAGCTTGATTTCGACGTCGACGCCGGCAGCGAGATCAAGCTTCATCAGTGCGTCAACCGTCTGCGGCGTCGGATCGACGATATCCAGCAGGCGCTTGTGGGTCCGGATTTCGAACTGCTCACGCGACTTTTTGTCGATGTGCGGAGAGCGGTTCACCGTAAACTTCTCAATTCGCGTCGGCAGCGGGATCGGGCCACGGACCTGTGCACCCGTGCGCTTCGCCGTATTGACGATTTCGCGGGTCGAGGTGTCCAGGACACGATGGTCAAACGCCTTAAGCCGAATGCGAATGTTTTGACCGTTCATCTTGTTTTCCTAGCGAAAAATGGATCGCGGCGCACTCTTCGCGCGCCGCGCCCCGGAACCCCGGACTTTACTTCAAGATCTTTGCGACGACGCCCGAACCGACGGTACGGCCACCTTCACGGATAGCGAAGCGGAGCTTCTCTTCCATGGCGATCGGCACGATGAGCTGGACCGAGATATTCACGTTGTCGCCCGGCATCACCATTTCGGTACCTTCCGGCAGGGTAACCACACCGGTCACGTCGGTGGTGCGGAAGTAGAACTGCGGACGGTAGTTGGCAAAGAACGGCGTGTGACGGCCACCCTCTTCCTTGGTGAGGATATAAGCCTCGGCAACGAAGTCGGTGTGCGGCGTAACCGAACCCGGCTTGCACAGAACCTGACCGCGCTCGACCTGAGTACGGTCGATACCACGGATCAGCGCACCGATATTGTCGCCAGCCTGGCCCTGATCGAGCAGCTTGCGGAACATTTCGACGCCCGTAACGGTGGTCGTCTGTGTCGCCTTGATGCCGACGATCTCGACGGTCTCGCCAACCTTGACGATGCCGCGCTCGACACGGCCGGTCACCACGGTGCCACGGCCAGAGATCGAGAACACGTCTTCGATCGGCAGCAGGAACGGCTGGTCGATCGGACGAGCCGGCTGCGGAATGTACGAGTCCACAGCAGCCATCAGCTCGAGAACCGCGTCGTGGCCGAGCTTCTTGTCGCCGTCGTTCAGAGCTTCGGTAGCCGAGCCCTTGATGATCGGAACGTCGTCGCCCGGGAATTCGTAGGACGAGAGCAGTTCACGGACTTCGAGTTCCACGAGCTCGAGGAGCTCCGGATCGTCGACCATGTCGCACTTGTTCAGGAACACGACCAGGGCCGGCACGCCAACCTGACGGGCGAGCAGGATGTGCTCGCGGGTCTGGGGCATCGGGCCGTCGGCAGCCGACACGACCAGGATCGCGCCGTCCATCTGGGCAGCGCCGGTGATCATGTTCTTCACATAGTCGGCGTGGCCGGGGCAATCGACGTGAGCGTAGTGACGGTTGGTCGTCTCGTACTCGACGTGGGCGGTGTTGATGGTGATGCCGCGTGCCTTCTCTTCAGGGGCAGCGTCAATCTGATCGTACGCCTTGAAGGTTGCGCCGCCGGTCTCAGCCAGGACCTTGGTGATCGCTGCAGTCAGCGAGGTCTTGCCATGGTCGACGTGACCGATGGTGCCGATGTTGCAGTGAGGCTTATTGCGGGAAAACTTTTCCTTGCCCATCGCTTCTCTCCGTATTCGTTAGCCCTGCGGCCAACCTTGAGTTTCAGTTTCTTGTTTAGGCTTTATCGGCCTTAGGCGTATTTGGCCTGGACTTCGTCGGCGACTGCCTGCGGGACCTGCTCGTAGTGGTCGAACGTCATCGAGTACTGTGCACGACCCTGGCTCATGGAGCGCAGCGAGTTCACATAACCGAACATGTTCGCGAGCGGCACGTAGGCATTCACGACCTGGAGGACACCACGGCCTTCCGTGCCGTGGATCTGACCACGACGGGAGTTCAGGTCGCCGATGACGTCGCCCATGTAGTCTTCTGGCGTGACAACTTCAACCTTCATGATCGGCTCGAGGATCTTCGGCGACGCCTTGCGCAGGGCTTCGTTGAAGCCCGCACGACCGGCGATTTCGAAAGCCAGGACCGAGGAGTCCACGTCGTGATAGGCGCCTTCGGTGAGCGTCACCTTGACGTCCACGATCGGGAACCCGATCAACGGACCGGAAGCCATCACCGACTTCACGCCCTTTTCGACGCCCGGGATGTATTCCTTGGGCACCGAACCGCCGACGACGGCGTTCACGAATTCCAGGCCCTTGCCGACTTCGCCCGGCTCAACGCTGAGCTTGACGCGAGCAAACTGGCCCGAACCACCCGACTGCTTCTTGTGGGTATAGTCCACATTGGCCGACTTGGTGATGGTTTCGCGGTAAGCCACCTGCGGCTGGCCGATATTGGCCTCGACCTTGAACTCGCGACGCATGCGGTCGACGAGGATGTCGAGGTGAAGTTCGCCCATGCCCGAAATGATGGTCTGGCCGGATTCTTCGTCGGTCTTGACGCGGAAGGACGGGTCCTCGGCAGCCAGGCGGTTGAGCGCGAGGCCCATCTTTTCCTGGTCGGCCTTGGACTTGGGTTCCACCGAGATGTCGATAACCGGCTCTGGGAAGATCATGCGTTCAAGGATGACCTGCGAGTTCTGCGCACAAAGCGTGTCACCCGTGGTGGTGTCCTTGAGGCCGACGATGGCGACGATGTCACCAGCAAAGGCTTCCGAGATCTGCTCGCGGCTGTTGGCGTGCATCTGGAACATGCGGCCAACGCGTTCGCGCTTTTCCTTGACCGTGTTTTCCAGCATGGCGCCCTGCTCGATGTGACCCGAGTAGATGCGGCAGAAGGTCAGCGAGCCCATATGCGGGTCGTTGGCGATCTTGAAGGCCAGCATCGACAGCGGCTCGCTGTCATCGGCATGGCGCTCGATGGGCTG
>JBARAF010000272.1:0-2136 GCA_049791695.1 Croceibacterium sp. | reverse complement strand
GGCCCCTGCGGCGGCAGCTGACCCTGATGCGCCCATACCTCCCAGTGGGTTTCCAGGCTGCGGCGCTGCGCGTCGCTCATCTTCAGCAGCGTGCGCTGGCGTTCGTCATAATCGGCGGCCAGCAGCTTGGCCGCCCGTTCACTCGCCTTCAAGCTCATCGGCGGTTTCCTCCTCGGCCAGCAGGGCAGAGTTCGCGGCAGAACGCAGGCGCATGTCGTCGATCATGCGGTTGATCGATTCCAGCACTTCGGCTTCGCTGCGGTCGTCTTCAACCGCGCGTTCGCGGGCCACTTCCTCGCGGTGCATCGCCATCAGGCGGATGGCATTGGCCACGTCCATCTTGGCCCGTCCCTGCGGATCGCGCAGATAGGCGAGCAGCTCCATTTCCAGGTTCTCGTATCCTTCGGCCAGGGCGGCGCGCCACTTGGCGGCAAAGGCCGGGTCATTGCGCCGCGCCTTGTAAACCGTGCGCAGGGGGATCGCGGCGCGGATGGCAGAGGCGCTGACATTGGATGTTTCCACCAGCGCTTCCAGGAACCGGCTGCGCCAACCGGCCACGCCGGAAGGCGGTATGTCGTCAGCCATGCCGCTATCGTCTGCCGGGCGGATCGGGGCCTGTGCCTGGTTCCAGGCAGCGGCAAAGTCCGGCCGCCGCTGCTTGTGGTAATAAGCGCTGGCCGGTGAAATCCCGGCGGCGCGGGCAGCCGTGGTGACAACGCGCGTTTCGGCCAGCACGGCCAGGAACCGCTCGGTCCAGGCCGCCCTGCGCGGAGCTTCCTCCGTCATGGTCAGCTCCTGCATAAAGGTGAGGATCAGATCGCGAGGTGGGAAGCGTCGGTGGGCCGAATCACACCATCGCGATGTTCCGTATCTCTAGGGGTTTATGTCTTTTACAAACCCACTGGAAATACGGGCGCATTTTCAGGACATGGAGCCGTATCGACTCGACTTCCCGTTATAACCATATTGGTACATTAAGCGTGACGGTGTAGGAAAGAGCAAAATGCGCTTGGCGGGGAAAAGTCGTCACCTTCGCTCGACTCTAAGTCGATTAGCCTCACACAATAGCTCCGACAGAGAATCGGAGTTCAGCAATGGCAGAAACGCAGTTATCGCTACCGCTCGTCCAATATGAGCTGGAGCGAGAAGTCATTTATCAGCGAGTTCGCGATGGTTATGTAAATGCGACCGCTATGTGCAAGGCAGCTGGTAAGCTATTTGGACACTATCGCGAGAATCGGCAAACCACCGCCTTCCTTGAGGCGCTTCAGGCCGATATCGGAATACCGATATCGGTTCTCGTCCAGTCCATTAAGGGCGGCGATGCAAGCCTCCAGGGCACTTGGGTGCATCCGCAGGTTGCGATAAATTTGGCGCAATGGCTATCGCCTGAGTTCGCAGTCAAGGTTTCGCGATGGGTGCTAGATTGGATGTCTGGCAAGGTCCCGGGCGGAAATTTACCTTATCATCTGCGCCGCTACATGGCCAACATGACCAATGTGCCCGTCAATCACTTCTCGATTTTGAACGAGATGACAATCGCCCTTATCGGTCCGCTTGAGCAACTTGGCTATACCCTTCCCGATAATATGATCCCAGATATCTCGGAAGGGCGAATGTTCTCCCGTTGGCTTCGCGAGAATGGGTTCGATCCTGACAATATGCCTTCGTATCAGCATGGCTACGAGGATGGCAGGGTTGTGCCTGCCCGAGCCTACCCCAACACGCATATACAGCACTTCAGGGAGCACTTTACGCACACATGGATGCGAGAGCGGGCTATCGGCTACTTTGGAGACCGAGATCCTGAATCGGTAATCTATCTGGAGCGACTGCTCTCGCTGCCCAACTATGCGCAAGTCGTGGGGTTGCTGGAAGATCAATCAGATGGGGGTGATGGTGGTTGATCTTTTTTTGCCACCAGCTTGCCTAGCCGCTCCTTAAAGCGCTGTTCGTCGTCGTCGCATTCAAGTTCGTGCGCTGCCTTTTTGAACTTGTCTAGTTGACTCTTGCCCTGCGGCGCGCTGTTTTCAATGACCATGCCAAATGCCTTCATCTTTGCCGACGAAGCGGGATGCTTCACCTTCAAGCGCCGCCCTCAAGGCCGAAAAGATGGCCCGTCTGACTATTTTATCA
>JBARAF010000271.1:0-3805 GCA_049791695.1 Croceibacterium sp. | reverse complement strand
GGTCATGACGGCATGATCCTGCGCCATGGCCGGGGCGGCGATGGACATCAGGCCGGCGGCGAGCAGCGTGGCAGTGCGGGCAGTCATGATCGGGTCCCCTGTTGACGCGGTCCTCGGCTCGAGCCGGGATTCGGCCCTGCGCGAAACGTTAACCCGAAATTTAGTATGATCCGCCGGCTTTACCCAAGCACCAGCGCGGGCCTGTCCCGTTTCGGGTCGTTAACCGATCCGTCCGGCGATCAGCAGGGCCAGCTGTTCGAACCCGGCCCGGTCCTCCCCATCGAAGCGGGCGAGGGTGGGGCTGTCGAGGTCGATCACGGCCAGCACAGTGCCATCCGCGCCGGTTACGGGCACCACCAGTTCCGACTGGCTGGCCGCGTCGCAGGCAATATGACCGGGGAAGGCGTGCACATCAGCCACCAGTTGCGTCTGCCCGGTGGCGGCGGCCGTGCCGCAAACCCCCTGGCCGAGCGCGATGCGGATGCAGGCCGGCTTGCCGCAGAACGGACCGAGTACCAGCTGGCCGTCCAGCACACGGTAAAACCCGGCCCAGTTGAGATCCGGCACCAGTTGCCACACCAGCGCCGCCAGATTGGCCATGTTGGCCACGCCATCGCTTTCGCCAGCGGTCAGCGCATCGGCAGCGGACAGCAGGTCACGATAGAGTTCAGCCTTGGGCTGGGCGGGGTCGGTGGCAAAATCGTACATCGCGCAACAGGTAGGTTGCGAAATGTTTGCCGCAAGGCACTTGCTGGCCTAAATCCCGGCCCATGAGCATTCTCAAGAAGATCGGCGTCGCCCTCCTGGTGTTCCTTGTCGTGCTGGGCCTGTTTGCCTGGTGGGTCGTTCGCGGCGATCCGGCGGAAGTGCCGTTCGACCAGGTGACCGGCACCGATCCGGTGATTTCAGAACCCAAACCGCAGACCATCCCCACCGTGGGCGTGGCCAAGCCGATTGGCTGGGCCGCCGGGCAGGCGCCCAAGGCCGCCGAAGGGCTGGTGGTCAACCGCTTTGCCGAAGGGCTGGAGCATCCGCGGATCATCTATCCGATGCCCAATGGCGACGTGCTGGTAACCGAAAGCAATGCCCCCAGCCGGGTGGTTGCGGGTGGCGGGATCACCAATTTCGTCGCCGGATTGCTGTTCGCCCGCGCCGGGGCCTCGGTTCCTTCGCCGAACAAGCTGGTGCTGCTGCGGGATGCCGATGGCGATGGCACGGCGGAAGTGAAGACGGTGCTGAAGGAAGGGCTGGAATCCCCCGGCGGCATCGCCTGGGTCGATGGCAAGCTCTACGTGGCCAACCACAACGCGGTGCTGCGCTTCGATTATGCCGAAGGCGCCACCACGTTGCCGGGCAAGGGTGAAAAGCTGATGGACCTGCCGGGTGCCGGCAACCACTGGATGCGCAACCTGTTGCTCAGCCCCGATGGCAAGAACCTGTACATCACGGTCGGTTCCGCCTCCAACATCGCCGAAGGCGGGATGGAAGCGGAAAAGAACCGCGCGGCAATCCACGAACTGAACCTGGAAACCGGCAAGTCCCGCGTCTGGGGTTCGGGCCTGCGCAATCCCAACGGACTGGCCTGGAACCCCTGGACTGCCGAGCTTTGGACCACGGTCAACGAACGTGACATGCTCGGCAGTGACCTGGTGCCTGATTACATGACCAACGTGCCGATCGGGGCCAATTACGGCTGGCCGTGGATCTATTGGAACGAAGTGGTGGACGAACGGGTCACCTGGCCAATCCCGAACTTCCTCAACCAGTACACCCGCACCCCGGAATATGCGCTGGGCCCGCACGTGGCGGCGCTGGGGCTTACCTTTACCCAGCCGGGCAGCATGATGGGTGACAAGTTCGGCCCCGGTGCCTTCGTCGCCCGCCACGGTTCGTGGAACCGCAAGCCTGCGGCCGGGTATGACGTGGTGTTCGTCAAGTTCGATGCGCTGGGCAACCCAGTGGGCAAGCCGGTCAACGTGCTGCAAAGCTTCCTTGCGGGTGACGGGGAAACCCACGGCCGCCCGACCTGGGTGGCCTGGGACAAGACCGGCGCCCTGCTGGTCAGCGACGATACCGGCAACATCATCTGGCGGGTCCGCGCTCCGGGGGCCAAGCCGGCAGGGGCGATCAAGGCCAACCAGGGTGCGCGCCTGCCCCCGCAGCGCGAACTGCAGGGCGATCCGTCGCGCGCGTTCGAAAACCCGCCGCCCCCCGGAACCTTGTAATCGTCAGAGCGCCTTGCCGGCCCGCCCGGCCAGTTCGGTGATGTAATGCCAGGCGACCCGGCCAGACCGGGCGCCGCGGCGTTTTGACCATTCCAGCGCGTCGTGCTGGTCCAGTTGCAGGCCGTGTTCTTCGGCATAGCCGTGCAGGATGGCGAGGTAATCGTCCTGCGACAGGGCATGGAAGCCCAGCGACAGGCCAAACCGGTCAGCCAGGGCCAACTGGTCATCCACCGTATCGCGCGGGTTGATCGGATCGTCCTGCTCGCTTGCATCCCGCGCCACAATCGCCCGGCGGTTGGAAGTGACGGCAAGCCGGACATTGCCGGAGCGCGCTTCCACCCCGCCATCCAGCCAGCTGCGCAAGTGGCGCGGACCCACGGCATCTCCGGGCGCGAAGCCCAGATCGTCGATGAACACCAGGAAGCGCCGGTCCTGCCGGCCGAGGTCGTTGAACAGCGCGCTCAGGTGCTCTACCGCGTCTGCAGCCACCTGCACCAGCGCAATCCGCCCCGGATGGGCATCAGCCGCCGCTTCTACGGCAGAGCGGACCAGAGCCGACTTGCCGGTGCCACGTGCGCCCCACAGCAGCATATCGTGCGCCGCCGCGCCTTGTGCATGGCGCAGCATATTGGCCACCGCCGCCTGTTTCTGCTGGTCGATACCGCGCAGCAGGCCGAGCGCAGGGGCCTCGATCTGCGGCACGCTGCGGGGGCCCTGGGCGGTCCAGACATAGGCCGGGGCAGCGGTCCAGTCAGCCGCGGCCGGGGCGGGCGGGGCGAGCCGTTCCAGCGCCTCGGCAATGCGCACGGAGATTTCCGGGCTCAGGGCGAGTTCGGGCAGGCGATCGATTTGGTCTTTCATCACGCTCTCGCCTATAGCGCCCCGGCATGGCCGACAACAACGCTCCCGAAGTGCTGGCAACGGATGCCGCCGGAATTGCCCGCGCGGCTGAATTGCTGCGCGCCGGGCAGCTGGTCGCCGTGCCGACGGAGACGGTCTATGGCCTGGCCGCACGGGCGGACAGCGAAGCGGCGGTGGCGGCGATCTATCGCGCGAAGGGGCGGCCGGATTTCAACCCGCTGATCGTCCATGTGCCCACGGTGGATGCGGCGCGGGCGCTGGCCCTGTTCGATGACCGGGCGGACCTGCTGGCGGCGAAATTCTGGCCCGGACCGCTGACCATGGTGCTGCCGTTGCGGGCGGATAGCGCCGTGGTTCCGGCGGTGACCGCGGGCCTTGCCACCATTGCCCTGCGGATGCCGGATCACCCGGCCATGCGCGGCCTGCTGGACACCCTGGCCCTGCCGCTGGCGGCCCCTTCCGCCAACCGCAGCGGCGGCGTCAGCCCGACCAGCGCGGCCCATGTCGTGGCGTCGCTCGGCAGCAAGGTTGATGCGGTGATCGATGGCGGGCCATGCCGCAGCGGGCTGGAATCGACCATTGTTGCGCTCCGGGCCGATGGCACCTGGCAAATGCTCCGCCCCGGCCCGATTGCGGTGGAGGACGTGGCGGCGCTGCTGGGGCCGCCAGTCGCCCTGGCCGATGCGCGGATCGAGGCACCGGGCCAGTTGGCCAGCCAC
>JBARAF010000270.1:0-4648 GCA_049791695.1 Croceibacterium sp. | reverse complement strand
CAACTGGATGATCCCCGGCAAGCTGGTGAAAGGCATGGGCGGGGCGATGGACCTGGTCGCCGGGGTCAAGCGGATCATCGTGGTGATGGAACACGTCAGCAAGAACGGCGAGGCGAAGTTCCTGCCCGCCTGCAACCTGCCGCTGACCGGGCGCAATGTGGTCGACATGATCATCACCGACCTCGCCGTGTTCAGCCGCCCGGACCATGCCAGCCCGTTCAAGCTGGTCGAACTGGCCCCCGGCGTGACGGCAGAGGAAGTCGCCGCCAAGACCTCCGCGCATTACCTGGGTTGAGGGCCGGAATTCCCCTTGCCTATCGGGCACAAGTCCTTTCAACCCCGGCCAGTATCCCTTTGCGCACCAGGCCTTGCCATGTCCGATCAGCTTAATCGCCTCCTCGCCGTCATGGCCACCCTGCGGGACCCCGAGCGGGGTTGCGAATGGGACCTGGCGCAGGATTTCGCCAGCATCGCGCCCTATACGATCGAGGAAGCCTACGAAGTGGCCGACGCGATCGAACGGCACGACATGGATGACCTGCGCGGCGAGCTGGGCGACCTGTTGCTGCAGGTGGTGTTCCACGCCCGCATGGCCGAGGAACTGGGCCATTTCACTTTTGAAGATGTGGCGCGCGCGATCAGCGACAAGATGGAAGCCCGCCACCCGCATATCTTTGGTGACAGCCCGCAGGCCGGTCACAAGGCCCGCTGGGAGGAACTGAAAGCGATCGAACGCGCCGAAAAGGGCGCGACCAGCGCGATGGATGGCGTGGCCCATGCCCTGCCGGCACTGATGCGGGCAGACAAATTGCAGAAACGCGCCGTCCGCGACGGGTTCGACTGGCCCGACACCGAAGGCCCTGCCGACAAAGTGCGGGAAGAAATGCTCGAACTGGCCGAAGCTGCGCCCGACAAGCGCCTGGAAGAAGCCGGAGATCTGCTGTTCGCCGCGGTTAACCTGGTGCGCGCCTGGGGCATCGCCCCGGAAGACGCCTTGCGCGCGGCCAACGCAAAGTTCGAACGGCGCTATCGCGCCATGGAACAGCTCGCCGGGGGCACGTTCGCCACGCTTGACCTCGCTGCCCAGGAAGACCTGTGGCAGCAGGTCAAGCGCGGCGAAGGTTAAGCCAGCGCCGCGTAGCGCCCGCGTTCCTTGGCCGTCAGCCGCACGGTGATGCGGTGACGGGGGCCATTGTCGCCCTCCCCGATGGCCTCGTCCTGCAACACTTCGCCATGGGCGTGGAGCCAGGCAAGGCGGGCGCCATCGCTCGCGTCCAGCGTGAGGTGATAGGTCTGCGCGCCGGAAGTCAGCAGCTTTCCCAACCGGGCGAGCAGTTCTTCCACGCCCAAGCCGGTTTCCGCACTGATCGGCATGACTTCGTCATCGCCATCGGCGAGCCCGGCCAGTTCGTCTCGCCGCTCTTCGTCCAGCAGGTCCCACTTGTTCCACAGTTCGAGGATCGGCATCTGCGTGTCACCGCCCTCGCCCGCGATCACCCCGAGGTCCGCCAGCACTTCCAGCACTTGACGTTTCTGCATCGCGGTGTCGGGGTTGGCGATATCGCGTACGTGCAGGATCACGTCAGCCGCGGTCACTTCTTCCAGCGTGGCGCGGAAAGCCGCGACCAGCTGGGTCGGCAAGTCCGAAATGAACCCCACCGTGTCGGACAGGATCGCCTTTTCCACCCCCGGCAGGCTGATTGCCCGCATCGTCGGGTCGAGCGTGGCGAACAACAGGTCTTCCGCCATGACGTCAGCCCCGGTCAGGCGGTTGAACAGGGTTGATTTGCCGGCGTTGGTATAACCAACCAGCGCCACGACCGGCCAGGGCGCGCGTTCGCGCCGTTCACGATGCAGCGAACGGGTCTTGCGCACCTGTTCCAGATCGCGCCGCAAGCGGCCCATCCGGGCGCGGATCATCCGCCGGTCGGCTTCGATCTGGGTTTCGCCCGGACCGCCAAGGAAGCCGAAGCCCCCGCGTTGCCGTTCAAGGTGGGTCCAGCTGCGCACCAGGCGGCTCTGCTGGTAATCGAGGTGGGCCAGTTCCACCTGCAAGCGACCTTCCGCCGTCGCGGCCCGTTCCCCGAAAATTTCGAGGATCAGACCGGTCCGGTCGATGACCTTGCGCTTCAGCTTTTCTTCCAGGTTGCGCTGCTGGATCGCGGACAGCGCACCGTCCACGATCACCAGTTCCGCCTGTTCCATTTCGCAATCGCTGGCGATGCGCTGGATCTGGCCTTCGCCGAACAGCGTGCCCGGCCGGACCATGCGAACCGGCAGGATATAAGCTTCCGCCACTTCGATGCCGATCGCCAGGGCCAGGCCCTTGGCTTCTTCCAGCCGTGATTCCGGATCCGTTGCAGTCCGTTTTGAACGGATGTCGGGACAGACAACGATGGCCCGCGCGCCGCGCGTTACCTCGCCGGAGAATTCATCATCAACAATCAGGAAATTTCGCCTTCTTCATCAAAGTCAGTCGTCAGGTCGACCGGAGTGGCCGGCTGGATAGTGCTGACCGCATGCTTGTAAGCCAGCTGCACAAAACCTTCGCGTTCCAGCAGCATGCAGAACTGGTCGTAAGCGGCGATGCGGCCCTGCAGCATCACGCCGTTGACCAGGAACATCGTCACTTGCACCGCGGCATCACGCACGCGCGAAAGGAAGATGTCCTGCAGCATGCGCTGCTTCTTGCCGTTGTCCGCTCCGGCACCGAAAATGTCGGCATCAACCGGGTTGCCCGGCATGATCGTGGAAATGGCGTGTTTATACACCAGCTGCGACTGGCCATCGCGCCGCAGCAGGATGGAGAAATTGTCGAACCAGGTCACGATACCCTGCAACTTCACGCCCTTGACCAGGAACATGGTCACCGGCGCCTTTTCCCGGCGCAAGTGGTTGAGGAACAGATCCTGGAGATTGGCCTGCTTGCCATTGATGGCGCCAGCCACTGCGGGCGCGGGTTCGGGCTTCGGCGGCCGAGGACGCGCAGTAAGGGTACCTTTGGTCAATTACCTGACTCCTGTTTGTTGGCGGCCCGTGTTGCCACGAGCCACATTCTGGCCACCGTCCATTGCCCGTCAAATATGACAATGGGCTGGCAGCCGAATTACTGTGCCCCAACGTAGGCGCAGCCTGTCCGCTGTGCAAATGCCGGATTGTAAAAAGCGTTCCCCGAAATGTGTTAAGCCCCGATCAGTCCACCGTGTCGCGGTCGCTCATGCCCAGCATCTTCAGCTTCCGGTGCAGCGCGGACCGTTCCATGCCGATGAAACTGGCGGTCTTGGAGATATTGCCGGAAAAGCGGCGAATCTGGATCCGCAGGTATTCCCGTTCAAAGCTTTCCCGCGCCTCGCGCAGCGGCACGCCCATCAGGGCGGATATCCCTGCCCCGCTGTCGCCGGAACTGCCGGTGATTTCTTCAGGCAGCATATCCGCTTCGATCCGGCCAAGCCGGTCACGCGGGGCCAGGATCACCGTGCGTTCCACCACGTTGCGCAGTTGGCGGACGTTGCCGGGCCAATCGTAAGCCTGCATCGACGCCAGGGCTTCTGGCGTCACTTCGGGTGCGGTCACGCCTTGTTCGCGGGCGTAACGGGTGAAGAAATGATCGGCCAGCGCTGGAATGTCATCCCGCCGGTCAGCCAGTGAAGGGATTGCCACCGGCACCACGTTGAGGCGGTAGAACAAGTCTTCGCGGAACCGCTTGTCGGCGATTTCCTTCTCCAGATCGCGCGCGGTGGACGATACCACCCGCACGTCCACCCCGATCTGCCGGTTGCCCCCTGCCCGCACGAAGCTTTGGTCCGTCAGCACCCGCAGGATACGCGCCTGGGTGTTGAGCGGCATGTCGGCAATTTCATCGAAATAGAGCGTGCCGCCATCCGCCATTTCGAGCAGCCCGGCGCGGACCAGCTTGCCGTCACTTTCTTCGCCGAACAGCTCCTGTTCGAAGCGTTCGGGAGTGATGCGGGCGGAATTGACGGTGACGAAGGCCTTGTCGGCACGCGGGCTCCACGCATGGAGCAGCCGGGCGGCCACTTCCTTGCCGGTACCTGCCGGGCCACTGATCAGCACCCGGCTTCCGGTGTTCGCAACCCGTTTAAGTGTGGCGCGCACCTGGTTGATAATACTGGAGTTTCCGGTGAACTCTTCCGCCAGGGTGATGCCTTCACGCAGCTGCGCGTTTTCACGTCGCAACCGTTCGGTTTCGGTCGCACGTTCCACCAGATGCAGCAGGCGTTCGGCCTCGAACGGCTTTTCGATGAAGTCCATCGCCCCGCGGCTGACGGCGGAAACCGCGGTATCGATGTTGCCGTGGCCGGAAAAGATGATCACCGGCAGTTGCGGTTCGCGGGCCTTGATCGCGTCGAGCACTTCCAGCCCGTCCAGCGGGCTGCCGTGCAGCCACACGTCCAGCAGCACCAGGCTGGGGCGGCGTTCATCCACCATCCGCAGCGCAGTGGTGGAATCCCCCGCCGTGCGGCACTCGTACCCCTCGTCGCTGAGCACGCCAGCCACCAGTTCGCGAATGTCCTGTTCGTCGTCGACTACCAGGATATCGAGCGCCATCGTTCTCTCTCCGTTGCAATCATTCAGCGGCCTCGCTGCCCATTGCTGCTGCGCGCGGTTCGCGGGCAAAGCGCAGGGT
>JBARAF010000269.1:0-3332 GCA_049791695.1 Croceibacterium sp. | reverse complement strand
CGCGGCCCCGGCGGGTTACTTGCCGCTGATTTCGCGCAGCACCTTGGCGAGCCCTATGGCGCCGGCGCGGCTGGTGAATGAACTTTCGTACAGCGAGCGGCAACGGGCAACCATCGCCGCGCGTTCGGCAGCGGACAGGCCCAGCCAGCGGCGCAGGTTGTCTTCCGTGCCCTGCACCGTATCCGGCGCCACAAACCCGGCCCCGCCCGCTTCCACTTCACGCCAGATGTTGACCTGGTTGCTGATCAGCACCGGGCAATCGCAGGCCAGCGCCTCTGCCACCACGATGCCGAAGTTTTCCTGGTGCGACGGCAGGATGAACGCCTGCGCCCCGCGAAAGGCACCGAATTTGGCATCGCCAGTGACCATGCCCGGCCAGTGGATGCGGTGGCCGATCTGCAATTCACCGGCGCGTTGTTGCAGCGCCGCCTGCAACCCGGACTGGTCCGGCCCGGCGATCACCAGGTCCAGATCCGGCGCCTCTGCCGCCACCCGGGCGAAAGCTTCGACCAACAGGTCGCAGCCCTTCTTTTCGTGGATGCGGCTGAGGAACAGGATGTATGGCCGCTGCCCCAGGTCCGGCAACAAGGCGCGGAATGCTTCCACCTGGCCCGGGCGCGCCGGCGGCGGATCCCCTGCCCCATAAGGAACCACCCGTTCCCTGGCCCGGTAAGGCATGAACGTGCCCCGGGCGAGCAGCGCTTCTTCCTGGCAGGTGAACAGGACCGCGCTGGCATTGCGGATCAGCACGCCTTCGTTGAAAGTCCACAGCGCCTGCTTGGCCGCATGTTTCAGCGGATAGCGTTTGCGAAACCACGGATCGAGCATCCCGTGCGGGTAAACCACATAAGGCACGCCCGATCCCACCAGCGCCAGCCGGGCGATCCGGGTGCCGTAGTTCCACAGGCCGTTGACCACCACGGCATCGAATGCGCGCACATGATCCATCGCCCAGTCGCGCGCTTCGGGCGAATATTGCGCCCAACGGGAGAACCGCGCTGCCAAGCTGTTGCCGGTCGCCTGCGGACGGCCGACCGCAAAGATCTGCCGCGGAAATTCGCGCACGTGGGGGTCTGTCGGCGTGTCCAGCGTCAGCAGCGATTGGCTGATCCCCAGTTCATCCATGACGTCGCCGAACTGTTCCACGCCCTCAATCGGCCCGCCGCCTTCCTTGTTGGCGCTGGTGATGATGTGCAGGATCTTCATGGTCAGGCGCTTCCTCCGGCGAGGGGGAACGGGGGTGCGGACTTGGACAGACAGGCCCTATCGTCCGCAGGCAGCCGCGGGCGATTGTCCGGTTATAGGGAAAAATGCCTGCTGGCCCAGTGCCATGGCTGCACGTCTGACGGTTAATTGTCTTCCAGTGCGGCAATCGCGCGGTCGAGCAATTCCAGCAGGTGGGCCAGATCCTTGTCCCCCAGCGAAGCGCGGATGGCCGCTTCTTCCTGGGTCACCTGATCGAACAGGGCCTGCATCGCCGCCCGGCCTTCATCGGTGACCGACAGGCTGTTACGGCGGCGGTCGGTCGAAGACCGGTCCCGTGCCGCCATGCCGCGCCGTTCCAGTTCATCGACAATCCCGACCAGCGCACTTTTGTTGATCCCGGCGCGGTGCGCCAGGGCCGTTTGCGAACTGCCGGGGTTGGCGGCGACCAGTGACAGCACGGTCAGCGATCCCGTGGGCAGGCCATAAGGGGCAGAGACCGAAATCGACCGCGCCGACAGCACGTTGCGCAGCAGGCGCACGCGCGGGCCCACCGATCCGGAAAGAATCCCCCAGCCAAGGGACAGCTTGTTGGTTTTAGCCCGTGTCACCCGGGCGGGTTTGCACCGCGGCAAGGCTTTTGCAACTGTTGTTTTGACAAACTGTTCCGTCAGCCAGTGCTCTTGCACGGACCAGTACGGCAAATACCGGCACGTAATGCCCCCAGGCCATCCCCCGGCTGCGCCCGGGTGGACCGGTTCCAGCAGAGGTGTTAGATCCGATGGTGCACTGCAATGTCCGGGAAATGCCGCGCCATGAAGTCCGTAACCATTTCCGGGACGGGGCTGGCGGTGTCCCGCCTGGTGTTCGGCACGGCATCGCTGATCAAGGCCGGCTCAGCCCGCAACCGCATCGCCGTTCTTGAAGAAGCGGTGGCCCAGGGCTTCACCCATTTCGACACTGCCCCCTATTACGGTTTCGGGCTGGGGGAACGCGATCTGGCCCCGGTACTGCGCGCCCACCCCGCCATCACCTTCACCACCAAGGTCGGGATCTATTCCCCCGGCGGTGAGAACCAGCCGGCGCTGGCAGTGTTGCTGCGCAAGGTGGCCGGCAAGACGATCAAGGCGATCGTCCGCCCGGAAATCGATTTCGCACTGGACCGCGCCCGCACCACGCTGGACGCCAGCCTGCGCCGCACCGGGCGCGATTGCATCGACCTGTACCTGATGCACGAACCGGAAGTGGGCCTGGTCCGGCTGGACGAATGGCGCCGCTGGCTGGAAGACTGCGTTACGGCTGGCAAGATCCGCCATTACGGCGCGGCCCTGACGGCGGAGCGGCTGGAGGATTTCCTGACCCTGGGCGACGATCCCGGCCAGATCCTGCAAGTCAGCGACAGCATCGCCGACCATGAAGCCGACGTGCTGGCGCGGGCCGGCCGGCCGATGCAGCTGACTTTCGGTTATATTTCCGCGGCCCTGCGCGCTGCCAATCCGCCGCCCGTGGCGCAGGTCATTGCCCGGGCGCTCGCCCGCAACAATCAGGGTGCCGTGCTGGTCAGCACCACCAAGCTGCACCGCGTGGCGCAGCTGGCCGACATGGCGCGGGCTGCGGGCGCATGATCCGGGACCTGACCGGCCAGGGCAGGCTGGAGGTACAGGCGGCATTCGTGGTGATTGGCGGCGGCACCGTGGGGCTGCCGTTTGCCGCACGGCTGACGCGCGAAAGCGGCCAGCAGGTGATCTGCCTGGAATCAGGCGGTGAACAGCAACTGGCCGAAACCCACCCGCTGAACGAAGTGGTGCAGCTGGGGCGAACCTATGACGGGGCGGACCACGGCCGGTTCCGATCACTGGGTGGCACCTCCACCCGCTGGGGCGGTGCGCTGATCCCGTTCCAGCAGGCTGACCTGAACCAGGGCGATTGGCCCGTCAGCATGGCCGACCTGGAACCATACGTGGCCGAGGTAGAGCAGCTGTTCGGGCTGGAACCCGGGCCTTATGCCGATGCGGCGTTCCCGTTCGACCTGGGGCCGGAACATACCAACCGGCTGGCCAAGTGGCCCCCGTTCGCCAAACGCAACGTGGTCAACGTGGCGAGCCCGGAATTTCGCGGGACCAGGGGCG
>JBARAF010000268.1:0-3353 GCA_049791695.1 Croceibacterium sp. | reverse complement strand
ATCCCATGGGGACCGCGGCCCTGACGCTGTCGGGCGGCGACTATGCCATCCACGGCACCAACCGGCCGGACTCGATCGGCGGCTTCGTCTCCTATGGCTGCATCAGGATGAGCAATGCCGACATTGTCGATCTGTTCGATCGCGTCGATCAGGCACACCGGTCATCGTTACCCGCTGAGCTTTTGGGGAATATCTAGGCGCGAAGAGCGGGGTTGGTAGCCCAACCGCCTGGCAGTCTCAGGCCAGAGAGCTCTGGGCAGGCGCCAGCGCTCCTGACCCGCTAGCATCCCGTAGCCAACTCGCGAAAGCAACGCTTCTAAGTCCCGGTGCGTACCGGCAAAATCTATAGGCGTCGGCAGAACAATTACGCCGCTGATCGCCGTTCCGCCAACAGGGCCTGAAAGGCGAAGCCCCTGCTCCAGCAAAGTTGCGAACTCTCACCGCCAGCCGTGAGGCCAATGCGATGCTTACATCTCTCAAATGACTGCCGCCGAGCTGGCTGCAATGAATATCGGAGTGCCGACTTTCGCCGACGTTGCGGCCTCGGTCGCCATCTCAACACCGGGCTTTACATCGAGCTCAAGGCCGCCGGCTCCGGCCTCAAAGGCTGGCGCGAGTTGCTCCGACATAAGCAGACCTTCGCCGCTCTAGGCTCCTTCGATACCGCGCAGGTCCGCGAACTCCGCGAAGCTGGCTGCGAATATCCAGCCAGTCTTCAGGCGAGCACCGGGTCGACTGAGTTAATCGGGGCTGCGACTGAACTGCGCGGGTGGCTTCGGCAGGAGCAGCGTATCCCGCTTGGACGGCCACTGGTTGAATGCGCGGTTCTATACCCTGACAGTGCTGCGTTTCAAAGGGGGGCTGGTCTGGTACGGCGCCAGCGATCAGATTCCGATACACCGCGATGGACTACAGCCTCGGAGACCGGCGCTTCGGCATCGGTCACTCCACCCCATGACGGAATGCCAAATTTGTCGGGCGACAGTCGGCCGCTATGCAATGGGAACGAAGGCGCACCCGTTGAATTAGGCTAAGGTAAACAACGGCCCGCAGGCAAAATCCTGGTCGCGTCATGGATCTGTCTCGCGCCAAATGGGAAGCGCGCTATGCTGAAGAGGTTGATTGGCTTGGTGGCATTGAAATTGGCGCCGGAAAGAGCCGGTATGACCTTCTTCAAAAACGGGCTGAGGGTGGCGGGAATACCGCTAGAGCGGGTACCGCATGCAGCTCTTGAGGAGATGGTGAAAGCTGATCTAGAGAGAGCTCGCACAATAGCAACTTTCGCCGCTCATCTACCGGGAATGGCTGACAAGTCGGACTGGGGAAGCAATTATCTGTCCAATATGGAAGCCAGTGTATCGGTCCTTGCTTTGGTCCTGAAGGGAGACAAAAGATCTCTGACCGACAATCCTTCGATGCGAGCCATAGTCAAGAAGTACGCCATACAGTAGTCGAGCTCAAATGCGTCGGGGCAGCACCACCGCTCCGGATTGTCCCAGACCATCGGCACCAGTATCTCGTCTGCTGGCCCGGACATCGGCACGATCAAGCGGAAAGGTCCTCTATTGCCGTTGGGCATTTCGATAACCCGTCCGCCCATCTTCCCAGCCCCGCATAATCTTTAGTCCAATGACCAGAGTGTCGCCGACCTTTGGACCTGCTTTGGTTTTCCGCGGTGGCAGGTGCATTCCTATCACAGCAAGTCCCCCACTAAAAATGCCCCGGCAATGTTTGCCGGGGCAGTAACAAGGTTGGGGGCATAGTATCACAACGTTCAGCCGCTGTTGATGTTCCAGCACTGTTTGAAAGAGCCGAGGCCTTGGGTCCTCGGCTCGCTAACTGACTTGGAGCATCCCTTTCGTCCCACAGAGGGGAAGGATTCGCAAGGTTTGGTGAGTGTGTAACGCGATCCTGGAAAACGCCCGGGCGCAGCCTGCGTCAACTCTTGCACCCGGGCGCACTGACGCTCGGAGGTCATCCACAGCATCGAGTCAGGGGGACCCCCAGCAGGTGGCCGGGCCTGACGAAGGGCAAACGGCGAGGGGGTGACTTGGTTCCCACTAGGGAGCCCACTTCAATCGCAAAGCCTTAGAGAGCTGGGACCTATGACGGTCTGTTTGCCGACCCATTGCCCGACCTCAAGGTGGCCCGGATCGCCTCAATGGTGGCGCGCGGATAATCCGGCACTGCCATCGCAGCGGAGTTGGCCGACGGCACAACGACGAACCATATCCGCGATGGTGTGGAAGTGGGCAGTAGCGCTAAGAGCATAGATCCGCACTTCCCTATTTGGACGTGCCTACGCCCTTTGCGGCGAAGTTCAGAGCCCGCTTTTCCCTATCGCCGCTCTCCATGGCTCCACCGCACCTGCAGCTGCGATTCTTCATGACCAGCAGGTTTGTTTTCGAGACCGACTCGAACATCGATGCCGCTCCCTCTCGCAGCGGCGAGACCTGCAGTACGCTGCCGCGCCCGTTCGATCCAGGCGCTCGCGCCCGACGACCAGAGATAGGCGGGTCACCAGCCCGGCGCCGATGATGGCAACGTTGGCGATAGCGTCATTGCGAGCCGACAGGAACGCGGCCCGCGTGAGTCAGCCGCTGTGGGCACCGAACCGAGCCAATAGAAAGGCGCAGAGCAGGTGGACGACCAACGCCCCTGCCCCGGTGATGGACAACGCAAACGGCTCTGGCGGCACCGGGTTAGTGAATTTGCCCGGATACCACGCATCTAAGCATGATCCAAGCGAACGCGAGTCCCGCAGTGGCGGTACAAACTTCGCGATGAAGGCGAGGCGGTGAAGGCCCTGGCACACGCCAAGATCGTCAAGGGCCACTTGACAAAGTCGCAAAATGGACCGCAACCTGTATGACCAATTGACCAATTCTCCCTTCCTTGAGGTTCGTGGTGCCCATAGTCGCTGTGCAATCGCGACGGCTTTATCGGGAGGTTGCCGATCAGCTGCGACGGCTGATCCGCAGTGGTGAGTATCCAACGGGAGCACGGCTTCCTGCCGAACGCGATCTTGCAAATCAGCTGCGCATCTCGCGGCCGACATTACGCGAGGCGCTCATCGCTCTTGAGGTTGAAGGGCTGGTAAATATCCGGGTAGGTTCGGGAATCTACGTCACCGACCCCGCCGTCACGCCACCGAAGGTCAGCCACATCGACGGCATTGAGGGGCCATTCGAACTTCTGCGGGCCAGGGAGTTCATCGAAGGTGCTATCGCAGCGGAAGCGGCGTTGAAAGCGACGACTTCCGACATCCAGCGACTAGATCAGGTGTTGCAGTGCATGCGGGATCTGCCAAAAGACCGCGATGCCATGATCGCCGTTGACCGTCAGTTTCACAC
>JBARAF010000267.1:0-2048 GCA_049791695.1 Croceibacterium sp. | reverse complement strand
GTCGCTATGTCCTGCCTGCGGCCTTCCGCAAGGCGATTGCCCCGGACGAAAATTCTCCCCGCGTCCTTTGCCTCGCCCGCCACGATCGCTGGAACTGCCTGAACGGTTTTGGCCTTGATCGGACCGGTGGTTTTGAAGCCCTGCTCGACCGCGCGGAAGAAAGCGCGCTGCGCCTGGGCAAGGAATTCGACCGCGAACTGCGTTCGATGCAGATGTGGAACTTCACCGAGGTGTCGTTCGACGCCAGCGGTCGCTTCATCCTGCCGGATCACCTGGCTGACCTGTGCGACATTGCCGATGGCATCGGCTTCCTTGGCGGCAGCCCGTTCTTCACCCTGTGGGCACCCGGCAGCCTTTACGCGATGGGCGCAGGCTTTGAAGGGCAACAGGCGATCGTCCGCAAGCTGGAAGCCGAAGCGGGCAAGGGGAAGCGCAAGTGACCGCCGCTGTTGCTGCTGCCCCGCACGTTCCCGTCCTGCTCGATGAAGTGCTGCAGGCGCTCGCCCCCCAGCCGGGCGACGTGATTGTCGATGCCACCTTCGGCGCCGGCGGCTACACCCGCGCGTTCCTCGATGCAGGCGCGACCGTCCACGCATTCGACCGCGATCCCGATGCGATTGCGGCCGGGCAGCTGTGGTCTGAAACGCAAGGGGAGGCCCCGCGGCTGGTGCTGCACCCGCGCCGCTTTTCCGAAATGGTCGCCGCGCTGGCCGAAGTCGGGGTTGCCCGGGTGGACGGCATCGCGATGGATATCGGCGTGTCATCGATGCAGCTGGACCAGGCCCATCGCGGTTTCGCCTTTTCGGCTGACGGTCCGCTGGACATGACCATGAGCCAGTCGCGCCCCAATGCCGCCGATTTCGTCAACGAAGCTGACGAAAGTGTCATCGCCGACGTGCTGTATCAGTTTGGCGAAGAACGGCAGAGCCGCCGCGTGGCCCGCGCCATCGTCGCGGCGCGTCCGCTGGAAACGACCGGCCAGCTGGCCCAGGTCGTGCGCAAGGCGCTTGGCTATCGCCCCGGTGCGCCGAAAGACCCGGCAACCCGCAGTTTCCAGGCCTTGCGCATCCATGTGAACGGCGAACTGGACGAACTGGCGGAAGCGCTGACCGCGGCTGAACAGCTGCTGGGCGAGGGCGGGCGGCTGGCCGTGGTCAGCTTCCACAGCCTGGAAGACCGCATCGTCAAACGGTTTCTGAAGGAAGCCGCCGGGGCCACTGCCCGCGCTAACCGCTATCTGCCCGATGTTCCGGCCACCAATGCGCCGACATTCGGCAAGGTGTCCGGTGCCATTCGTGCCGGCGATGCCGAAGTGCTGCGCAACCCGCGCGCGCGTTCTGCCACGCTGCGCGCCGCCATCCGTACCGCCGCACCAGCCAGGGAGGCCGCATGACCCCGCAAAGCCGCATTCGCCGTATTGGCTGGATCGCCGCGCTGGCGATCTGCACCGCACTGTACCTGATGTTGCACCTCAAAGTGCATTCCGTGCGCAGCGACGTCGTCCGCGCCGAGCGTCAGATCGTGGCGCTGGAACAGTCCAAGGTGCTGTTGGAAACCGAATTCGAAACCCGCGCCAACCAGTTGCAGCTGGCGGCGTGGAACCGCGTCGATTTTGGTTACACCGCGCCGGAAGCCAGCCAGTTTGTCGATAACGAACGCCAGCTGGCCAGCTTCAGCAGCCCGCGCGCGCCGGGTGCGCCGCAGCCGATCACCGTGGCCATGGCCGACGCTGGCGAAGCGCCGCCGTTCCCCAAGATGGTATCCCCGCTGACCGGCCAGCCGATCGAGGCCGACCTTGTGACCCCGCAGGCTGACCGCGCCACCCGCCAGCTGGCCGTCAGCATGGGCGAAGGGCGCACGCGCATCCCGCTGGCGGCGGTGGCACAGGTCACTTCCGGCATCTCTGGCGGAATCTCCGGCCGGTGACCGCTTTCGCCGTCACCGCAAAATCAGCTTCTTCGGTGCCCGTTTCCGCGACCCGCGTGCGCCTGTTCGACCAGCGCCGCCGTTCCGTGCTGCAGGCGCGCTTGCGGGTGCTGATGGTATGC
>JBARAF010000266.1:0-5547 GCA_049791695.1 Croceibacterium sp. | reverse complement strand
GGCCAACTCGCCTGCGGACCACTGGCGGACCGGTTTGGCCGGAAGCACATGCTGCTCGCAGGGTTGGCCCTGTTCTGCCTCGGCAGCCTGCTCGCTGCCCTTGCCCCCAATTTGCCGGTGCTGCTGCTTGGCCGGTGCTTCCAGGCCTTGGGTGCTGCGGCAGGCATCGTCACCGCGCGGGTGATGCTGGGGGACCTGTTTCCGCCCGAACAGGCCGCCCAGGCGCAGGCATCGCTGATGGGCATTGTCCTCGTCTCCCCCGTCCTCGCCCCGGTCATCGGCGGGCAGTTGGCGCAATGGCTCGGCTGGCGCGCTGTGCTGGCCATGCTGGCGGTGGCAGGAACGGCGGGACTGCTGGCGGCTGCCCGCAAGCTGCCCTCCCCCCCAATCCACCCGCCGCACCAGCGGCCTGCCCTGCGCGAGGCCTATCGCGAGCTGTTGGGCAACCGCGCGTTCCTGTCCGCCACGGCCGCGCTCGCGGCTGGCAGTGCGGGGCTGTACATGTTCCTCGGCTTTGCGCCGTTCATCCTCCAGGAAATCCACGGCCTGTCACCCCGTGACACCGGGCTGTGCCTGATGCTGGTGGCGGTGGCGAGCATGGCGGGGACCCGGCTGGTGCGCGTGGCAGAACGGCATGGCGATGCCTTGCTGGCGGGGTGTTGCTTGGCCCTTGTCGGCGCGCTGCTGCTCGGCCTTGGCACCCTGTTCGGGAACGGCCACCTCGCGTGGTTCATCGGCCCGGTTGTGCTGTTGGGAGTGGGGGCTGGCCTGACTGGCCCGGCAGCAATCGCGCGCGTCCTGCAATCCCGCCCCGGGCTGGAGGGGACGGCCACCAGCCTGGCCGGGGCAGTCCAGATGGGGAGCAGCGCCGCGGCCGGCTATGCCCTGGGCCATGCCGGGCCGATCAGCGAAATGCTGCTGGCAGCCGCCTTGATCCCCGCCTCTGTTGCCGGGTGCATCGCCGCGTTTGAGTCTGGCCGCCGGCAATGCGTCTGAAGGGGATCCGGGAGTATGTAAGGGCTTGCATGGATCGGCGCTGGCTGTATGAATTCGCCTTAATAAAGGGGAGGATTTACCGATGACGCGCACGTTCCGGCCATTGATGGCTATCATGCTTTGCAGCACCGCCACGCCGGCTTTCGCGCAGAGCGCCGAAGCCCCCGCCGATGGCGGGCTGGACACCATTCTGGTCACCGCCGAACGGCGCGAGCAGAGCCTGCAGGAGGTGCCGATTTCGGCCACCGTGCTGACTGGCGAACAGCTCGAAGCGCGCGGCGTCGTCAATCTCAACGATATCCAGCAGGTCGCGCCTTCGATTGCGATCAACACCTTCAACCGGTCGACTTACATCAACATCCGCGGGGTCGGCATCGCGCAATCCGCGCCGACGTCCAATCCCGGCGTGGCCTATTACATCGACGGGCAGCTGATCCCGCATGAACAGTTCATTGGCCACAGCTTCTACGACATCGGTACGATCGAAGTGCTGCGCGGGCCGCAGGGCACGCTGACCGGGCAGAATTCCACCGGCGGCGCGATTTACGTCAGCACCCCCAACCCGGACTTCAACGCGACATCCGGTTCGGGCGAGCTGACCTTTGGCAATTACGGCCGTATCCGGGCGCTGGTGGCGGCCAGCATCGGTGGGGAAAACGTGGCCTTGCGCGTGGCCGCCGTGCACGAGGAACGCGACAGCTTCACCCGCAACCTGGCCCCTAATGCGCAGAGCCAGCCGGGCAACCTGAACATGGACGCGATCCGCGGCAACCTGCGCCTGCGCGGGCTGGATGACCGGCTGAACGTCAACCTGCGCGGCGAATACTTCAACGTCCAGACCGACAATAACGCGATCAAGCGCCGCAACGACCCCAACAGCAACCCGTTCGAAATCCAGGAAGACGCATTGTCGTTTCAGGATCAGGTCGGGTACCGCATTTCGGGCGAGGCGCGGTATGACCTGACCGATGGCCTGCAGGCCCGCGGGCTGGTGTCGTGGCAGGACGGCTATACCCATGACCAGAGCGATGGTGACCGCACCGCAACCGCGCAAGGCGTGCCAGCCAACCTTCCGACCACGGGCGCCAACCGCGCCGCTTACCCCGGCCGGGTGGCCAACGGCGATACGGTGTTCGAAACCCTGCTGGCGGAACTGAACCTGCTTTCGACTGGCGACGGGCCATTCCAGTGGGTGGTCGGCGGCTTCCTGATGGATGAAGACGTGCCGGTCAGCCTGCTGCGCGACAACCGCAACACCCGCAATTTTGTCGCTTCAACCAGCGACATCATCACCCATGCCAAGAACACGTCCTATTCGATGTTCGGGCAGGCCAACCTGTTCGTGACCGAGCAGATTGAACTGCTGGCTGGCGCGCGCTACAGCTGGGACAAGCAGGTTTACACCCGCTTCGCCGCTGCTGGTCCGCCGCTGAATCCGCCGGCAGTGGGCGTGGCCGATACCGAATCCCTGACTGGCAAGATCGGCGTGAACTATCACTTCAGCGATGACGGGATGGTCTACCTGTCCGCATCGAAGGGCTACAAGGCAGGCGGCGTGAACCTGACGCCGAACACAGCCAATTTCCTGCCCGAACGCAATTTCGTTTACGAAGCGGGCTTCAAGACTGAACTGCTCGACCGCCACCTGCGCCTGAATGGCGCAGTGTTCTATTCCGATTACAAGGATATCCAGTTGTCCAGCGTGGTCGGCGGTTTGCCGATTACGCAGAATGCGCTGGCCGGACGGGCCAAGGGTGGTGAGCTGGAGCTGACCGGCCAGTTCGGCGGGCTCGGCTTCAACCTTGGCCTCGGTTATCTCGATGCCAAGTTTGCCAACTCGGCCTGCATTTCGGACACCAACGCGCCGGGCACCGATGTGGGTTGCCCGACCAACCTGCGCTTCGTGCCAGAAGGGCGGGAACTGCCGTTCTCGCCTAAATGGACCATCAACGCCGGGGTGCAGTACACTTTCACTGCGGGAGATTTCGACATCACCCCGCGCATCCAGTGGTCGCACCTTGCCAGCCAGTATGCCACGCCCTTCCCCAGCGCCAACACGCTGGTGCCGGGCCGCGACCTGCTCGACGCGCGGATCAGCATGGACCTGGGCGATGGCTACCTGGTGGAAGCCTATGCCAACAATTTGACGAACACGACCTATATCGCCACCCAGATTCAGAACAGCTCCAGCGCCGATGGCGGGATCATCTATGGTGCCCCGCGCACCTTTGGCGTGCGGCTGAAGATCGAACTGGGGGACTGAAGGCACAGTGGGCACTGGGGGAAAACGCCAGCTTGCCATGCTCGCCGTTGCCGTGGTGGCAGCGGCGGGCAGCATTGCCCATGCCGAACGCGCGCGGGGCAGTGGCGATGACCGGTGGTGGGCGCCGGGCGAAGGCCGGGTGTTTCCGAAACAGCTCGATTACCCGAACGAACATGGCACGCTGCGCACCCTGCTGGTCGGCGGACCGCAGAATACGAAGGGCCACCCGTTCTTCGAACCGATCGGCAGTAATGGCCGCGCCTGCATTTCCTGCCACCAACCGGCTGACGGGATGAGCCTCTCCGCCGCCACCGCGCGCGAGCGGTGGCAGGTGACCGGCGGCAAGGATCCGATCTTCGCCGCCATCGATGGTTCCAACTGCCCCAACCAACCGCAGGGGGAGCGCGCCTCGCACAGCCTGCTGCTGGATCGCGGGCTGTTCCGCATCGAACGGCCCTGGCCTGTCGCCAGTTTCAATGGCCAGCCGGTGAAGCCCGATTTCACCATCGAGGTCGTCCGCGATCCGACAGGTTGCAATTCGGGCAGCTATGGCCCGCAGGCCGGGCGCATCTCGGTCTATCGCCGCCCGCGCCCGGTGGCGAACATGAAGTACCTGCTGGCGGTCGGCTTCGTGTTCGATCCCAAGCAAGGCGTGGCCCTGCCGCTCGATCCGGACAGCGGCCAGCCGCAATCAGGCAACCTGATGGCCGACAATCGCGCAGGCAACTTGCGGCAACAAATGGAAGATGCGGCCGTCAGCCATCTGCAATTGATGGGCCGTCTCTCGCCAGAGGCGATGCGGCGGATCGAGGATTTTGAACTGCGGCTCTATTCCGCGCAGCAGGTTGGCGGGGCGGGCATCATGCTCGACGGCCTGGGGGCAACGGGCGGCCCGGCCAAGCTGCGTGACAGTGAACCCGGCTCGCTCGGCTCCATCGGTGTGCCGGTGTGGAGCGAATACGCCGCCTGGGAAAAGATTGCGCCGGAGGATGCCGCCAAGCTTACGCCCGAACAATTGGCCTTCCGCCAATCGGTCGCGCGCGGGGCGCGGGTGTTCCGCGAAAAGATGTTCCTGATCACCGATACTGCGGGGATCAATTCGGGAATCGGCTTTGGCAACCCGGTGCGCAATTCCTGCGTGTTTTGCCACAACATGAGCCAGATGGGGAACGATGTGGCCCCCGGGCAAGTGGACCTTGGCACCACGAACCAGCCGTTTGCCGACCCGATGGCGGACCTGCCGCTGTTCCGCGTCACCTGCCAGGGCCGCCCGCATCCGCATTACGGGCGGGTGATCCTGACTTACGACCCCGGCTTCGCGCTGACCTCGGGCCGGTGCGCGGACGTGGGCAAGATCACCTTGCAATCGATGCGCAGCCTGGCCGGGCGCGCGCCTTATTTCTCCAATGGGTTGGCGAAGGACCTGCGCGGCATCGTGGACTATTACGAACGGCGGTATGACATCGGCTATACCGAACAGGAAAAGCAGGACCTCGTGGCCCTGATGAGCGTCCTGTGAAAAGCTTCGCTGCCCTGCTCGCGCTGACCGCTGCCGCTTCCGCCCCTGCTGCGGAAACCGGTGAACTGGTCCGTTTTGTTGCCTGCCCGGTCTATCGCGACACCGATGCCGGGCGCAAATCGGGGTGCTGGCTGGCGACTGATCCGGCCACGGGCATCCGCTATGACGTGACCCCTTCCCCCTACAAGCCGGACTGGAACTTCGCTGTGCTGGTGGAAGGCCGCGTGGCGGAAGGGGGGCCGGACCTGTGTGGAGGAATTACGCTGGACCCCGCGCGCACCTCGCGGCTGGACATTCCCTGCGTCCGTCACCTGATCCCGGCAGAAGGATTTCCCGGCCGCCGTTACACCTTGCCACCGCGCAATATCCAGCCGCTGGCCGTGGCGCGGCAGGCTCCGCCGGGGCCATATGCGGAACGGGTGTTCACCACCTACTTCGAATTTGACCGGGATTTCCTCGTTTACCAGTACGATGATTTCATCGTCGACAATGCGGTGACGTGGATCCGCGCCGCCCACCCGCGCAAGCTGGTGATAACCGGCTTTGCCGCCACCGATCCGGAAGTGGTCAGCGGCGTGACCCTGGTGGAACGGCCCGAAGTGGCAGCTGAACGGGCGGAATCGATGGCGACCACGTTCCGCCGGATGCTGCCCGGCCTGGAAATCGAAACCCGCACTCAAACCGCCGCTGAGGTGACCCAGGATGCCGATGCCGACGGCATCCCCGGCCAGTCGCGGCGGCGGGCGGAAATCCGGGCCGTCTTCTAGGC
>JBARAF010000265.1:0-5768 GCA_049791695.1 Croceibacterium sp. | reverse complement strand
AAACTGCGCGTCCATGTCGCTCGGCCGTTCCGCTGCGGCAGCGCGCAGGGCGGCCAGTTCGCTGTCTTCCACGCTATTGCCGGCCAGCTGCAAGGCGGCATGGGCCTGCACCAGCAGCGGGTCCTTGCGGGCATCTTCGGGCAGGGCATCCCAGGCCGCCTGGGCGGCGTCCACTTCGCCGATGCCGATCAAGGATCGGATCAGGCCCGCCTGCACCCGCGGCTCGCCCGGTGCCATGTCGACCAGTTGCATGAACACCGATCCGGCCCGCTGGGCATCGCCTTCGGCCAGGATTTCTTCGCCCATGCCGATCAGGTGCGCCAGGTCTGCCTGCTGTTCAGCATCGCCGCCCTGCACCGGCAGTTTGGCCAGCAGCTGGTCCAGCATCTGCTTCAGCTGTGATTCGGTGCGGGCGGGGGTCAGGTCAGCAATCGGCTGCCCCTGATAGATCGCATAGACCGTGGGGATGGACCGGACCTGGAACTGCGCCGCAATGAACTGTTCCTCGTCCACGTTCAGCTTGGCCAGCATCACGCCCTTGTCGGCATATTCGGCGGCCACTTTTTCGAGCACCGGGGTCAGTGCCTTGCACGGCCCGCACCATTCGGCCCAGAAATCGAGAATCACCAGCTTGTCGCGCGATGGATCGACCACGTCCTTGCGGAACCGGTCCACTGCCTTCTGCTCGTCCAGGTTCAGGCCCATGCTTGCCAAGGGTGCGTCCTCTCGCTTGTCGTCAATCTGTTGCTGCCCAATGTGGCGCGTTGCGCGGATTTGTGAAGGGTTGAATGCTGGCAAACACGCTTTGTGTTTTTCCGCTTGCCGGGCCGGAAAGTGGGTGTTAGTGGCGCGCCTCCCCACCCCGGATGTCCGGGGCGCACGGCCAGAGAGCGGGCGTAGCTCAGGGGTAGAGCACAACCTTGCCAAGGTTGGGGTCGAGGGTTCGAATCCCTTCGCCCGCTCCAGTTTCCTCACGAGGGAACGCGGCGATTCTGATCGCCCACACCTTCCGAAATGCGTTCATAGTGCCACCCGGCGGCTTGGCGTTATCCAGCGCGCAGCCTCGATTGACCGCGGTGTTGGGCGCAAAATTTACCTAGCCAGTCGTATTGCCCTGCGCATGAGCCAACGGATCACTCCGCACACGGTGCCTGGTGGAATGCTTGCGCTCGCCGCAGGCCTTCGCAAATTCCTCGTGACCTTCTTCTCGCTGGCGGCCTTCTTGCTTGCCATCTTCGTGCCGATACCCGCCGTTTACGAACTGTGGCAGGTCGGCAAGGTGGACCATTGGCGCCAGGTGCCGGCCAGGCTCGACGCGGTTGAACGCAAGAAGCCGGCCTTTGGCAAGGGCCCCTCCACCTGGCGATTCACCCTGTTCGACCCTGAATTTGGCACGTCCTATGAAACCGGCGATATCGAACCGGGGGACTTTCCGTTTGCCATTGCGGGCTGGTCCAACACGGACAGGCTGGCGCGGGATTATCAGCAGCAGGCCGGTCAGACGATCCGTGTGCGGCGCTCTCCGCAGGGGGATCAGTATTTCCTGGAGGCAGGTGGGCGAGCGACCATGAGCATCCTGATTGGCCTGTGTGCCATCTATTGGGCATGGCTGCTTTCGGCATTGCGCAGAAGGAAGGTGCCCGCATGACGCGGAAGGACGGCCTGGCGTTCACAGTACTCGGTCTTGGCGCCTGTATCAGTATCGCCTGCGTGCAAAGTCTCAAACCGGCCACCACGGGCGCCTACGCCTTTTGGGCACTGTGGCTTGCGCTTCCGCATGGCGTACTGGCGGCGGCGTTGCTCCGTTCCCGGCGCAAGGGGCGGTTCGGCTGGCGAGCACCGGTGATTGCGATGCTCGTCTCGCTGGCCGGGCCGATCTTCCTGGCGGACGCCATAGTCTGGAACCCTGATGCGCAAGGCGCACTCGCGGTCCTGCTTACGCCGATCTTCCAGGCCGGCCTTGGCGTGATCCTGCTGGCCGGTGCCAGCCTCGCTTCGCGCCTGTGGCCAAAGTCGACCGCAGGGTAAAAGTCCCGGCTTCAGGCTGATCACCCGCGGTGGCGTGACGCCTCATTCGCCGTGCGTGTCGAGTTCCTTGCCGGTCAGCGTCACCACGTGCAGCAGGTTGGTTGCGCCCGGCACGCCAAACGGTACGCCGGCCATGGTCACCAGCTTGTCGCCCGCATCGCCGAAGCCATGGCGCAGGGCCATGCGCTTGCCCTTGGCGATCATTTCCTCAAAGCTGCCGATATCCTTGGTGACCACCGCATGGGCACCCCACAGCAGCGCGACCTTACGCGCCACCCGGGTGGAGGGGGTCAGCACCAGCATATGCGCGCCGGGCCGTTCACGCGCCACGCGGCGGGCGCTGCTGCCGCTGCCGGTGAACACGATTACGCCCTTCACGGCCACCGTTTCGGAAATGGTCATGCAGGCATGGGCCAGAGCGTCAGCAGTGGTCGGATCGGGCGGAGTATCGAGCAGTTGCACGCGCTGGCGGTACAGTTCGTCCCGCTCAACCTGCCGGGCGATCGCGTCCATCATCAGCACTGCTTCTTCCGGCCATTGCCCGGCGGCGGTTTCGGCCGACAGCATGACCGCATCGGCCCCGTCGTACACCGCATTGGCCACGTCGGACACTTCCGCCCGGGTCGGGGCGGGGCTTTCGATCATCGATTCCAGCATCTGCGTGGCGACGATCACCGGCTTGCCCGACAGGCGGGTGGCGTTGACGATCTTCTTCTGCAGCGGCGGCACTTCTTCGGGGTTCAGTTCCACCCCCAGATCGCCACGGGCGACCATGATGCCGTCCGACAGTTCGATGATCTCTGCCAGCCGGGTGACGGCCTGCGGCTTTTCAATCTTGGCGCACAGCGCGCCGTGGCCGCCCATCAGCCTGCGTGCTTCGGCCAGGTCTTCCGGCCGCTGGACGAAGCTGAGGCCGATCCAGTCAGCCCCGTGCTCAATCGCGAAGGCCAGATCGCGCCGGTCTTTTTCGGTCAGTGCGGGGATCGGGATTTCGGCGTCGGGCACGTTCACGCCCTTGCGGTCGGAAATGATCCCGCCGACTTCGGCCACGCACGTGATGTGGTCAGGCGCGACCTCCGTCACCCGCAGGCGGATCTTGCCGTCGTTGATCAGCAGGCGTTGACCCTTCTCGATCACGGCGAAGATTTCCGGATGCGGCAGGCAGGCCCGCGTGGCGTCCCCCGGTGCCGGGTCCCGGTCCAGCACGAAGCGGCTGCCATGCGCCAGCACCGCGCGCCCTTCGGTAAAAGTGCCGACGCGCAGTTTCGGCCCCTGCAGGTCGCACAGGATCGCAACCGGGCGGTGGAATTCCTTTTCAACCATGCGGATCGAACGGATCGTTTCCGCATGAGTCGCGTGGTCGCCATGGCTGAGGTTGACGCGGAACGCATCGGCCCCTGCGCGGAGCAGGCGGCGGAGCATTTCGGGATCACTGCTGGCCGGGCCGACAGTAGCGAGAATCTTGACCTTGCGGCCACGCGGTTGAAGCTTTGCCATAAGCACACGCCTATGGCACGGCATCGCGACAAGACAAGGACGCAGGACCATGAATATGCCCGATCCGATCGACCAACTGCCCGATGACGTGGCCGCCTTCGCGTTCCGCAAGCTGGTCCGGCACCTGCAGCACCGCCACGATGCGCAGAATATCGACCTGATGGGCCTGAGCGGATTTTGCCGCAATTGTCTGGCTGACTGGATTCGCGAAGGCGGTTTTTCCGGCGACAAGGATGCCGCGCGCGAAGTGATCCACGGGATGCCCGCGGCGGAATGGAAGGCCACCCGGCAAAGCGAGGCAACGCCTGAACAGCTGGCGCGGATGGAAGAAAGCCTGGAGAAAAACCGCGCCTGATCCGCAGCTGGCGACAGATTTCCACAAGCCCCGCTTTGCCCCCCGCCGGGCCGCCGCTATCAGCGCGGGCAACTGATTCACCCGATTCACCTGGAGACCCCGATGGCCGAAGCTGCCGATGACCGCCTGCGCCTGCTGATTGAGCGCGTGGAGCGCCTGGAAGAAGAAAAGAAGGGCATTTCCGACGACATCCGCGACGTTTACGCGGAAGCCAAGGCCGTCGGTTATGACGCCAAGATCATGCGCCAGATCGTGCGCCTGCGGAAAATGAAGCCGGATGACCGGCGCGAAATGGAAATGGTGCTGGATACCTACAAGGCGGCTTTGGGCCTCGGCTGATTGCGGCTAACCTGCGCGCAGGAATCACCTGTTCGGGAGCATTTGCATGGCCAGTCCCTGGAACCGCGAAAGCGGCGGCATGATCGTGTCCACCACCTCCACCCTGGAGGGTAAGCCGGTCCAGGATTACCTGGGCGTGGTGACCGGTGAAGTGATCGTGGGTGCCAACCTGTTCCGCGATCTGTTCGCCTCGATCACCGACCTCGTGGGCGGGCGTTCCGGCCAGTACGAACAGGTGCTGGCCCGTGCCCGCACCGAAGCGATCGAGGAAATGACCGAGCAGGCCCGCCAGATGGGCGGCAATGCCGTGATCGGGGTGGATATCGATTACGAAGTGCTGGGCAGCAACGGATCGATGCTGATGGTCAGCGTGTCGGGCACGGCGGTGCGCATTTGATCCTTGCCACCGCGATTGCCGTAAGCGTGACTGCCCGCTAAGGGCAGCGCACTTCGAAATCCCGAGAGAGCTGAAAAAGCCATGGCAGGCCATTCCAAATTCAAGAACATCATGCACCGCAAGGGCGCGCAGGATAAGAAGCGCTCGGCGATGTTTTCCAAGCTTTCCCGCGAAATTACCGTCGCGGCAAAGATGGGCGCGCCCGACGTGGACATGAACCCGCGCCTGCGGCTGGCGGTCAACGCGGCCAAGTCGCAGTCCATGCCCAAGGACAACATCCAGCGCGCGATCGACAAGGCATCGGCCAACGAAGGCGATGACTACGAAGAAATCCGCTACGAAGGCTATGGTCCGGGCGGCGTGGCGCTGATCGTGGAAGCCCTGACGGACAACCGCAACCGCACCGCCACCAATGTGCGCACTGCTTTCGCCAAGAATGGCGGCAACATGGCCGCCAGCGGCGCGGTCAGCCACGGGTTCGACCGCAAGGGCCTGATCGAATATCCGGCCACTGCCGGTGACGAGGAAAAGGTGCTGGAAGCGGCGATCGAAGCCGGTGCCGACGACGTCGAATCGAGCGAAGACGGCCACTCCATCTGGACCGCGATGGAGGCCCTGCACGAAGTGTCCTCCGCACTGGAAAAGGTGCTGGGCACGGCGGAAAGCGTCAAGCTGGCGTGGAAGCCGGGCCTGACGGTGGACGTTGCCGAAGGCGATGCGCAGACCCTGCTGAAACTGGTCGACGCGCTGGAAGACGATGACGACGTCCAGACCGTCTGGGGCAACTACGAATTCTCCGACGAAGTGATGGAAAAGCTTGGGTAATCCGTTCCCCTCCTGCTTGCGGGAGGGGGCAGGATTGCTGATCCCCGGATGCTGACAAGCCGATGCTGATCCTGGGCCTCGATCCCTCGCTGACCTGCACCGGCTGGGGGCTGGTGCGGTCAGTGGGATCGCGGTTGAGCCATGTCGCCAACGGCCAGATCCCGACCGACAGCAAGGCGTCGATGGCGGATCGGCTGCACCACCTGCATGATGCGGTGTTCGCGGTAATCGGCCAGTACGCGCCCGATCATGCGGCGCTGGAAGAAGTGTTCTCCAACAAGAACCCGCAATCGACCCTGAAGCTGGCGCAGGCCCGCGGGGCGGTGC
>JBARAF010000264.1:0-2702 GCA_049791695.1 Croceibacterium sp. | reverse complement strand
ACCCTGCGGTTCGCCAATGGCGCGGTGCCGATCGGCGGGGTGGTGCCTGAACCGAAGAAGCCCAGCTGGCCGTTCGTGGTCAGCGGACCAACCAGCCGGTCGATACATTTCGGGATTACCACTGGTTGCATCTGGGGGGTCGGGGTACTGCCGGCGGGTTGGGCGCGGTTTGTGGCCGGTGATGCGTGCACTTTTGCCGACCGGATCGTGGATGGCTGTGCGGAGCCCGCGTTCCGCCAGTTCGTGCCGATCCTGGACATCGCCCGCCGCAGCGATGTGGCCGCGGAAGTGACCGCCAGCCGCATCAACGCGGCGCTGATGCTGCTGGTGCCGCAACGGGTGGCGCAGGAACGGCAGATCCGCCTGCTGCACGAGGCGCTGCGGGATCCGGAAGTGGCCAATGTGACCGATCTGGTGGACCGGGTCGGCCTCGCCAGCCGATCGCTGGAGAGGCTGTGCGCGCGCTATTTTGGCTTTCCGCCCAAACAATTGCTGCGCCGGCAGCGGTTCCTGCGCAGCCTGGCGCAGTTCACGCTGGCTCCGGCGCACCGCAGCTGGAGCGACGCGCTGGACGGGCAGTACTACGATCAGGCGCAATTCGTGAAAGATTTCAAAAGCTTCATGCATATGACGCCAAGCGAATATGCAGAACGCCCGCACCCCATCCTGTCGCGCATCATGGCCCAGCGAATGGCTGATGCCGGGGCCGCCCCAGAAACCGACCTGCCGACCATCCTGCGCTACACGCCGGAACTGGAACGCGAATAAGGGGGTTGGGGCGGGCGGCATCCCCCGCTACAGGCGCGCATTCCGCCAACTCAGCGAAATTGCCCATGACCGATCTTGATCAACTGGAAACCGAAGCCCGCGCGCGGATTGCCGACGCGGCAGACTTGCCTGCGCTGGAGGCGCTGCGGGTCGAATTTCTGGGCAAGCAGGGCAGCATTTCCGGCCTGATGAAGACGCTGGGCGCGATGAGCCCGGATGAGCGGCAGGAAAAGGCCCCGCGCATCCAGGGCCTGCGCCAGTCGGTGACCGACGCGCTGGCGGACAAGCGCGCAGCGATGGAAGCGGCCGAACTGGAAGCGGCGCTGGCCGCCGGAACGATCGACCTGACGCTGCCGGCCCCGGCCAGCCCCAGGGGCAGCGTCCACCCGGTCAGCCAAGTGATGGACGAACTGGCGGAGATCTTCGCCGATCTCGGCTTCTCCGTCGCCACCGGGCCGGAGATCGAGGACGACTGGTACAATTTCACCGCGCTCAACATGCCCGAAAGCCACCCGGCGCGGGCGATGCACGATACGTTCTATTTCCCGGACTCGGCTCCGAAGGGCGGCCGGATGCTGCTGCGCACCCACACCAGCCCGGTGCAGGTGCGGACCATGCTCGCCGAAGGCGCCCCGCTGCGGATCATCGCGCCGGGCCGAGTCTATCGCAGCGACAGCGACGCCACGCACACGCCGATGTTCCACCAGGTCGAAGGGCTGGTGATCGACAAGGGCATCCACCTCGGCCACCTGAAGTGGACGCTGGAAACCTTCCTCAAGGCTTTCTTCGAGCGTGAGGACATCGTCCTGCGCCTGCGGCCAAGTTATTTCCCGTTCACCGAACCGAGCGTGGAAGTCGATGTCGGCTTTGCGCTGGTCAACGGCCCGGACGGAAAAGGTCGGCGGGTGCTGGGCGGATCGGGTGACGAGCCCGGCCATGCCTGGATGGAACTGCTCGGCAGCGGCATGGTCAACCGCAAGGTCATCGAAATGAGCGGCCTCGATCCCGACGAATGGCAGGGTTTTGCCTTCGGTGTCGGCGTCGACCGGCTGGCGATGCTGAAATACGGGATGGACGATCTGCGCGCCTTCTTCGACGGCGATTATCGCTGGTTGAACCACTATGGCTTCAGCCATCTCGACCAGCCAACCCTCTCCGCCGGCGTGGGAGCAAAGGCATGAAGTTCTCGCTCGACTGGCTGAAGGTCTTCCTTGAAACCGAAGCATCGGCGGCGGAGATTTCTGCGCGCCTGAATACGCTCGGCATCGAAGTCGAAGGTCTGGAAGATCCGGCGGACCGGCTGGCCGGTTTCCGCGTCGCCCGCGTGCTGACGGCCGCCCCGCACCCTGATGCGGACAAGCTGCAGGTGCTGTCGGTCGATCTCGGGGACGGCAACCCGCTGCAGGTGGTCTGCGGTGCACCCAATGCGCGGGCGGGCCTGGTCGGCGTGCTCGGCACCCCCGGCGCAGTGGTTCCGGCCAACGGCATGGTGCTGAAGAAGAGCGCCATCCGCGGTGTCGAATCGAACGGCATGATGTGCTCCACCCGCGAGCTGGAGCTTGGCGACGATCACGACGGCATCATCGAACTGCCGGAAGATGCGCCGGTCGGCACCCTGTTTGCGGATTATCGCGGCACCAGCCCGGTGTTCGACGTGGCGATCACCCCCAACCGGCCCGATTGCATGGGCGTGGAAGGCGTCGCGCGCGATCTGGCGGCGGCGGGCCTCGGCACGTTCAAGCCCTATCGCAGCGATCCGGTGGCGGGCAGCTTCGCCTGCCCGATCGAAATTCGCACCGACGATGCCGAAGGCTGCCCGGCGTTCTATGGCCGCGTCATTCGCGGCGTTACCAACGGCGTTTCGCCCGAATGGATGCAGCAGCGCCTGCTGTCCGCCGGTCAGCGTCCGATCAGCGCGCTGGTGGACGTCACCA
>JBARAF010000263.1:0-12549 GCA_049791695.1 Croceibacterium sp. | reverse complement strand
GGCGTCCATCCTCCCCATTTTCCGTGCGTGAAAATGGGGAGGAGGGCACCCCTTACCGCGGCACCCCGCCGGCAATCGTCGTGCGGTACATTTCGCGGCGGAAGCCGTCGTAATCGTTCGGGCCCAGGTGCATCGTCGCCGCATTGTCCCACATCGCCACCATGCCCGGTTTCCAGCGCAGGCGGCAGGTGAAGGCATGCTGGGTCGTGTGCTGCACCAGGAAATCGATCAGCGGCTTCGCCTCGTGCGTGGTCATGCCTTCGATCCCGGCGGCATAGGTATCGCAGATATAGAGCGACGGTTCGCCGGTCACCGGGTGGGTGCGGACGAAGGGGTGGTACGTGCCCTTCAGCCCTTGTTCAAGCTTGGCATCATCGCCAAAACCGATCGCCGCGCCACGCAGGAAGGCTTGCGTGGCGTAATTGTTGCGCGCGCTCATCCACACTTTCAGCGGCCGCAGCATGTCCTGATAGGTCTGGCTGAGGTGGCGGAAGGCCAGCGCGCAGTTGGTCCAGGTGGTGTCCCCGCCATAAGGCGGGCCTTCGATCTGCCGCAGGAAAGTGATGCTGGGCGGTTCGACCAGGAACGGGCTGTCGGTATGCCAGCCGCCGCCAAACAGGCTCGGCGTTACCTCGTCCGCTTCCTTGATAATCGGGTGCACGTCGCGCTCTTCAGGGATGCCTTGGGTATAGGCGTCGACCGCAAACGGGCCGAGGCGGCGGGAAAAGGCCGCGTGTTCGGCATGGCTCAGGTGCTGGTCGGCGAGGTAGAGCATCTTGTGCTTCCACAGCGCCAGCTTGAGATCGGCCACCCCTTCGTCGCTCAGTTCCGGCAAGCGCACGCCGACCACCTGCGCGCCCATCGCGGCGGCCAGCGGCTCCACGGTGAAGTGGCTCGACTGGAACGGGTGGTTATCGAAATCGCCGCACGGCGCGACACGCACTTGCCACATGGTTTCAGGCTCCCTTTGCGCCGACTTTGCGCGGCGCTGTTTCTTGCAGCCACATGGCCGGGGCGATTGTGTCGGCCCCCGGCCATGTGGCCGTATTTAGAACTCGATCACCGTCTTGGCGAAGCTGTCCGGCCCCCAGGCGTGGGCATAGGCCTCTTTCGCCTGGTCAAACGCGAAGCGCGCGCCGATCAGCGGCTTGATGCCGTTGGCATCGACGGTGGCATTCAACCGCCGGGCCATCGCCGCGCTGCCGACGAAGATGCCGCGCATCGATCCGCCGGTCATCATCAGGCCGCGCGGGTTCGGCCCGCCTTCGGGGCTGAGCACGCCGATCATCGCGACTTCGCCTTCTGCGCGCAGTGCCGCCATCGATTGTTCCGCCGTGCCTGCGCCGCCCACTTCAACCACCTTGTCGACCCCGCCCAGGACGCGGCCGATGTGCGGGCCCCATTCCGGCGTGGTCTTGTAATTGACGGTGTGCGCGGCCCCCAGCGCACGCACGCGTTCCAGCTTTTCATCGCTGCTGCTGGTGGCAATCACTTCGCATCCGCCCGCACGGGCGATCTGCAGCGCCAGCATCGACACACCGCCCGATCCCAGCACCAGCACGCGCATTCCCGGCAGCAGGGCGTGCGGGCCTTCGTACAGCGCATTCCATGCAGTCACGCCGGCGCAGGGCAGGGTGGCCGCTTCCGCAAAGCTGAGGCTGGTAGCCATCGGCACGACGCCGGTGGCGGGCAGCACGACATATTCCGCCAGCATGCCGGGCGAAAAGCCATCGCCCAGCGCCGGGCCCATGCGGTGCGGCCCTTCGACCCAATGCGGGAAGAAGCTGGACTGAACCCGGTCGCCTTCCTTGAACGCGGTCACGCCCGCGCCCACGGCGACCACTTCACCCGCGCCGTCAGACAGCGGCACGGCCGGGGCCTGCAAGGCGCCACCGAAATACTTGCCCGCAGCCACCGCGAAATCGCGGTAGTTGATCGCGCAGGCGCGGACGCGGATCAGCACTTCGCCGGGGCCGGGCTCTGGCTGCGGCAGGTCCGCCAGGGAAAGCTTGTCGAAGCCGTCGGAACCGGCCGGCAGTTGCCATGCGCGCATTGTAATTTCTCCCAGTATTCGGTGTCAGCGGTCGCCGCTCCAGGTCCTGAGACCCGGGGCAGTGCGATCTTCGCTCTTGAGTGCTTCGGCCACGGCGGGGCGGGCAGTGATCCGTTCCCGCCAGGCGGCGAACAGCGGCCAGGTCGCGTCCACGGCCAGATCCGGGAACATCCGGTCCACCATCATCCCGCAGTGGGAATAGAAATTGATGTCCGCCAGGGTGTAGTGATGCCCGGCGAGGTAATCGGCCTGCGCCAGCTGCGCTTCCACCTTCTTCATCGCGTACACGATCTTGTCGGTCGCATTGGCCAGGTCGCTTTCCGAAAAGCCGCTGCGGGCGGTGGCCCATTTCTTGCGCTGGTCGGGCAGCGGGATGTGGCTCAGCAGTTCTTCAAACGTGCCGTCGTCGATGGTGCGGGCAATCACGCCCACCAGCCGGTGCCAGCCGTGCATCGAAACGTGGTTCATCACGTGTTCGTCGACGAACTTGTTCCAGTACCGCATCCGCGCCGCACCCACCGGGTCACGCGGGCGCAAGGGGCCGCTGGCGGGCTGGTCATCGGGGAAGGCGTCTTCCAGGTATTCGTTGATCACCGTGGTGTGGGTGATGATCGCGCCATCATGGTCCAGCACCGGCACCTGGCCTTCGGGATTGATCGCGGTGAACCAGTCCGAATGCTGCTCGAACTTGTGCAGGTCGACATAGATGCTGTCGTACGCCAGCCCCTTCTCCTTCAGCGGGAGCATCGACTTCAGCGAATTGGCCAGCGGTTCCGCGTGGTAGTATTTCAGTGCCATTGCTCTCTCCCAAAAGCTTCCCGTCAGACCTCGATGCTTTCCAGCACCCCGCCGTCCACCGCCCAGTCCTGCCCGGTGACGTGGCTGGCTGCATCGGACAGCATGAAGGCGGCGACTTCCGCCAGTTCTTCCGCACTGCCCATGCGCCGCTGCGGCACGCGCTGGGCAATCTTGCCCTGCTGTTCCGCCGGGATCCGCGCCAGCGCATCGGTCTTGATGAAGCCGGGGATGATGCAGTTGGCGCGCACGCCGTGCGGGGCCATTTCCACCGCGATTGCGCGGACGAGGCCGAGCACGCCGTGCTTGCTGGCGACATAGGCCGGGTTCATCGCCATGCCGCGCTTGCTGCCCATGCTGCCGGTGACGAGGATGGAGCCGCTGCCTGCCTCGATCATCGACGGCAGCACTTTCTGGATCGCCCAGAACACGCTGGTCAGGTTGACCAGCAGGGTCTGTTCAAACACCTCGCTGGAAAATTCCACCGCCGGGGTGAAGCCGCCGGTCAGCCCGGCATTGGCAAACAGGCCGTGGATCGCGCCGTTCTGGTAAGTCGCCGCATCCAGCGCGCCTTCCAGCTGGTCCTTGCTGGCGACATCGGCCACGGCAAAGGCGGCATTGGCACCGATTTCCGCAACCGCCGCCTGCAACGCATCGGCCCGCCGGGCGATCAGCGTGACCTTGCCGCCTGCCGCGGCAATCCGCTTGGCCGTGGCCAGGCCAATGCCGGTGGAAGCGCCGGTGATGACGACGTGGCGGCCGGTGAAATCCATGCTTCTCTCTCCCCTCGGCTGCCTGTTGTCAGGCCAGCCCCAGCACCTTGGCCGCGTTGTCCTTCAGGATCAGCGGCATGATCTCTTCCTTGAAGCCCACTTCCATCGCGGTCTTGATCCACTTGTCCGGATGGATCAGCGGAAAATCGCTGCCGAACAGCATCTTGTGCTTCAGCTGGGTGTTCGCATACTGAATCACCTGCTTGGGGAAGTACTTCGGGCTCCAGCCGCTGAGGTCGATGTAGACGTTGGTCTTGTGCAGCGCCATCGACAGGCTTTCATCCACCCACGGCCAGCTGGGGTGGGCCAGGATGATCTTCATGTCGGGGAAATCCACCGCCACATCGTCGATCAGCATCGGCTGGCCATACTTCAACCGCATCCCGCCGCCGCCGGGCATCCCGGTGCCCATGCCCGAATGGCCGGTGTGGAAGATCGCCGGCAGCTTGTATTCGTTGATCACTTCGTAAATCGGATAGGCCATCCGGTCGGCCGGGTGGGCGTTCTGGGCGATGCCGTGGAACTTGAAGCCCTTGACCCCGTAATTCTCGATCAGGTCCCGCGCCTCACGCGCGCCCAGCTTGCCCTTGTGCGGGTCGATGCTGGCGAAGGCGATGCAGATGTCATCGTTCTTCAGCGCCTGTTCGGCCACTTCGTAGTTGCTGACCCGCTTGGCCCCCATGCCGCTTTCGCAATCGACGGTGAACATCACCAGCGCGATGCCGGATTCGCGATACAGCTCGATGGTTTCCGGCATCTTGGGCCGTTCGCGCGGCGCCTTGAAATAGGCACTGGCGGCATCGAAGAACTGGCCCATCACCGGATCTTCCGGATCGTGGCACGACACTTCCGCATGAACGTGGACGTCGATGGCGCGGATCTTGGAAAGGTCGATTGGCACGTGCGGTTCCCCGGATATGAAAAGGCCCGCCCCGGCAGGTGCCGGGGGGGGCCGAACAAGTCAAATTGTCAGAGCTTCATCAGCACCGACTTGGTTTCGAGGTAGGCCTCGAGGCCAAGGCGGCCCTGTTCGTGGCCGATGCCGCTTTCCTTGTAGCCGCCGAAGGGCAGCGCCGGATCGATCATCGCGTGGCAGTTGACCCAGATCGTGCCCGCCTTCAGCTGGGCGGCGATGCGGTGGGCGGAGCTGGCGTCCTTGGTCCAGACCCCGGCGGCGAGGCCGAACTGGGTGTCGTTCGCTTCGCGCACCACGTCGTTCAGGTCTTCGAAGCGCTGGGCAACCACCACCGGGCCGAAGATTTCCTCGCGAACGACGCTCATTTGCGGGTTCACGTCGGTCAGGATCGTCGGGCTGACATAGTAGCCGCCGTCGTTCGACGGCACGTCGCCACCCATCAGCACCGATGCGCCATCGCGCTTGCCGGCTTCGATGTAGCCCAGCACCTTTTCATGCTGTTCCTTGGAAACGAGCGGGCCCATGTGGCCGGTCGGATCAAGGCTGGCGCGCGGGGCCCAGAATTCGGCAGTGGCGGCCATGCCTTCGACCACTTTGTCGAACACGGACTTGTGCGCATAGAGCCGCGAACCGGCGACGCAGACCTGGCCGGAGTTGAAGAAGATCGCGCCGGCAACGCCCGGGGCGGTTTCGGCAACGTCCACGTCCGGCATCACCACCACCGGGCTCTTGCCGCCCAGTTCCAGGGTGACGTGCTTCAGCGTTTCGGTGGCATTGCGGTTGATCAGCTTGCCGATTTCGGTCGAACCGGTGAAGGCCACCTTGTCGACGTCGGGGTGCTTGACCATGCGGTCACCCGCGGTGTGGCCATAACCGGTGATGATGTTGACGACGCCTGCCGGGATCCCGGCTTCATTGACGAGGTCAGCCAGGCGCAGCGCGGTCAGGCTGGTCTGTTCCGCCGGCTTCAGCACCGTGGTGCAGCCTGCGGCGAGCGCCGGGGCGATCTTCAGGCAGGCCATCAGCAACGGGAAGTTCCACGGCACGATCTGCGCGCAGACGCCAACCGGTTCCTTCAGGGTGTAGGCGAACATCATGCCGCCCGGCATCGAATAGGGAGCCTGGGTTTCGCCACCGATCTTGCCGGCCCAGCCAGCCATGTAGCGGATGTGCGCAGCCGCGCCGGGAACGTCCACCGCGCCGGCCATGCCAACCGGCTTGCCCACGTCGATCGCTTCCAGTTCGGCCAGTTCGGCGGCATGGGCGTCGATCAGGTCGGCCAGGCGGTGCATGGTCTTTTCACGCACGATCGGCGGCAGGTTGCGCCAGCGGCCATCGTCAAACGCGGCGCGGGCGGCGGCAACGGCGCGATCCACGTCCTTGTCAGTCGCTTCGCAGACGCTGGAAACGATCTTGCCCGAAGACGGATCTTCCACGTCAATGGTGGTGCCGCCGCTGCTGTCGACCCATTCGCCGTTGATGTAGAGCTGCGGCTTGCGGGCCAGCGCCTTCTTCACGGCGTCCGAATATTCCCGCTGAGTGCGGTCGATGGTGGTGATCTCGTTCACGTAACAAGTCCTTTCCCGAAACGAATCTTTGCCCGCGAAAGTAGCAGAGCCCCACGGGCCTGCCTATGCGCGGGATGCATAATAACGAACGTTAAGATAGCGCGCGGCGGGCCTTCGCGCCAGTGCCCGCAGCACTGGCTTGCGGCGGGGCGGGGCGTGCAGGCGGTGCGGCACCTTCGAGCGCCTTGTCCTCGTTCGCGCGCTGGATGATGTACTGGCGGATCGCTTCCGCATCGGCCGGCTTCAGCGCCTTCGCGAAAGACACCATGCCGTTGTGGCTCAGCGCGCCGTCGATCACCACGGCCTTGATCGTCAGTTCATCCGCGATCGCGCCGGAATGGCGCAGGTCAGGGTTGAGCGCCCCGGCAATGGCCGCATCGCCGTGGCAGACGGAGCAATAGCGGCCGTACAGGTTGGCCCCCAGCTTCAGCTGCGCGGGCGTGCCGGTGACGGCGGGCGGATCCAGCACCAGCTGGTTCAGCGGCGGCGGCGCGGGCAGCTGGCCCTTCGCACCCAGCTTGAACACCAGCAGGCGGCTGATGTTGCGCGGGCGGCCGCTCTTGCTGGACATCAGGCCGGGGGCAATGTCCCACACCCCGCCCCAACCGGCCAGCACGGCGACATACTGTTCGCCATCGATGGAATAGGTCATCGGCGCGGCGATCACGCCTGTCTGGGTCGGGAATGACCACAACCTGGCCCCGGTATCGGCGGCATAGGCGACGAATTCTTCCTTCGCCGTGCCCTGGAAAACCAGGTTGCCGGCGGTGGACAGCACGCCGCCGTTCCACGGGCCGACATAAGACACGCGCCAGGCTTCCTTGCCGGTCAGCGGGTTCCACGCCACCAGCGCCCCGGTGCTGCCGGCCAGCGCCGCTTCCCGCACTGACGGGATGGCAGGCATCGCGGTGCCGGCGGCATCGAGCGCGTTCTGGAAGCCGATGTCGGATTCCTTCCAGCCCTTGTCCGCCAGATAGGGGAATCCGCCCTGGTTGGCGGGAATGTACATCAGGCTGGTTTGCGGGTTCCAGCTCATCGGCTGCCAGCTGTGCGCGCCGCCTGCGCCGGGGATCGAAACCCACAGCTTGCCGGTCTGTTCATAGCGCGCTTCCGGGTTGATCTGCGGACGGCCCGTCTTGGGGTCGATCCCGGTGGACCAGTTGATCATGGTCCACGGCTTGGCAGTCAGGAACTGGCCCGTTTTGGCGTCGAGGATGTAGAAATAGCCGTTCTTCGGCGCGTGCATGATGACGTGGCGCTGCTTCCCGTTCAGCACGACATCGGCGACGGTGATCTGGGCGTTGGAATCGAAGTCCCAGCGGTCTTCCGGGGTTTCCTGGAAGTGCCAGCGATACTCGCCGGTTTCCGCGTCCACCGCGACGATCGAACTGGTGTAGAGGTTGTCACCCGAACCGGCCTCGCCCTGCACCTTGTTGCGGCCATTGGCCCCGGGGTTCCACGGTTCGGCATTGCCGGTGCCGAACAGCACCAGCTTGGTCGAGGGATCATAGGTGATCGAATCCCACACGGTGCCGCCACCGCCCAGCTTCCACCATTCGCCGCCCCAGGTTGCGGCGGCGCGTTCCATTGCGTCGTCTTCGAAGCCCTTGGCCGGATCGCCCGGCACGGTGTGGAACCGCCACAGCTGTTCGCCGGTGCGCCAGTCATAGGCGGCGATGAAACCGCGCGCCTTGTATTCCGCGCCGCCGGAACCGATCAGGACCTTGCCGCCGGCAATGCGCGGGGCACCGGTGATGGTGTAGTTCTGCTGGTCCGGCACGACGAGCTTGGACCAGACTTCCTTGCCGGTCTTTTGCTCCAGCGCGACCAGCCGCCCGTCGAGCGTGCCGACGTAGACGTATTCGCCATAGAGCGCGACGCCGCGGTTCACCGCATCGCAGCAGGCCACGGCCAGCGTTTCGCGCGGAACCTTGGGATCGTACGACCACAGCAGCTTGCCGGTTTTCGCTTCGTAAGCCTTCACCATGCTCCACGCGGTGGAAACATACAGCACGCCATCATGCATCAGCGGCGTGGCTTCCTGCCCGCGCGCGGTGTCCATGTCGGCGGACCAGGCCAGGCCCAGCTGGCCGACATTGGCGGCGCTGATCTGGGTCAGCGGGCTGTGGCGCTGTTCGCCATGATCGCGGCCATAGGTCAGCCATTCGTCCGGCGCGGCAGCGGCCAGCATGGCATCGGTCACACCTTCGGTGGCGGGGGCAGACGGCAGCGGCTTGCTGCATCCGGCGAGGGCCAGCGCCATGGCGGCGCCCGCGGCAATCCACTTCAGATTCATTGTACGCCCCTCCCGGACGATTGACCCGTCGGCCGCTAATCCCGCAGCGACCCTTTGTAAGTGTCGCTTACGATTGCGCCGGGGGGGTGGTCAAGCGCGGGGGACGCCATGCCGATCTGCGCATTCGCCGTTGCGGGAATGGCCGGTTTGAGCCAATATGGCCCGGTCAGATGAGCGCGAGCCCGCGCTACGACCCTGGCTTTTCTCAACGAATTGCCAAGAAAGACTATCCCATGACCACCAAGCTGCCTTCGCGCGCCGACCACGTCGGCTCGTTCCTGCGTCCGCAATCCGTCATCGAAGCCCGTGACCGGATCGCCTGGGGCGATATCGATGCCGCCGAACTGCGCGCCATCGAGGATGAAGCGATTGCCGAACTCGTTTCCTGGCAGGAATCGCTCGGCTTGAAAGCGATCACCGATGGCGAATTCCGCCGCTACTTCTTCCACACCGATTTCCTGCTGCAGCTGGCAGGCGTGGAAGAACACGGCGGCATCGCCAAGGCGTTCAAGAACGACACCGGCAAGGACGTCCATTTCGCCCCGCCGAAGATGGTCGTTTCCGGCAAGATCGAACACGTGAAGCCGATCCAGCTGGCCGATTACCAGTACCTCGCCAGTCTGACGAAGGAGACGCCCAAGGTCGCCATCCCCAGCCCGACGATGCTGCACTTCCGCGCGGGGCGCGAAGGCATCCCGGCCGATGTCTATCCGACGATGGACGAATTTTATGCCGACGTTGCGGCCGCTTACTGCGCGGAAGTGGACAGCCTGGCGGCCGCCGGATGCCGGTACATCCAGATGGACGATACCAACCTCGCTTATCTGTGTGACGATACCCACCGCGCCGATGCCGCCGCGCGCGGGGTCGATCCGAACGATACCCCGCGCCAGTATGCGAAGCTGATCAACGAAAGCTTCGCCAGCGCGCCGGCCGACATGCTGAAGGCGATTCACCTGTGCCGCGGCAATTTCCGCAGCAGCTGGGCCGCCGAAGGTGGCTATGAACCGGTAGCGGAAATCATGTTCAACGAACTGGAGATCGACGCGTTCTTCCTGGAATACGACGATCCCCGGTCGGGCGATTTCGCCCCGCTGCGCTTCCTGCCCAAGGGCAAGACCGTGGTGCTGGGCCTGGTCACCACCAAGCTGGGCAACCTGGAAAGCAAGGACGACATCAAGCGCCGGATCGACGAAGCGGCCAAATTTGCCCCGCTCGACCAGCTGGCGCTCAGCCCGCAATGCGGCTTTGCCAGCACCGTGCATGGCAATGACATCACCACCCAGCAGCAGGCCGACAAGATCCGCCTGTGTGTTGAAGTGGCGCAGGAAGTCTGGGGCTAGGATACATCGCCATTCAGCTGAAACGAAAAGGGCGGCCCCGCGGGGCCGCCCGTCTCTTTTGGTCGGATGGAAGGATCAGAATTCCTTCTTCACCGTCAGCGCCCATTCGCGCGGACGGCCCGGCTGGGCCTTGTCCAGCCCGGCACCGGCGGCACGCAGATCGAACACGGTGACGTAATAGTACTTGTCGAACAGGTTGGTCACTTCCAGCGAGACTGACAGGTCACGCGGTTCGTTCCGCCAGGTCAGACGCGCATTGGCCGTGGTGTAGGCGGGGATGTACTGCGGCGCATTGAGGTACTTCGCCCCGGTATAGACCTCTGCCTGATAGGCGGCGTCGATCCGCGGGGTCAGGGTGCCGACATTGCCCAGCGGCACTTCGTACTGTGCCCCCACCGTCCACTTCCACTTCGGCAGCCCGGCCCTGGGGTCGGTCAGCGCGGTGGTCGAACCGGCGGCCAGGCTGGTGTAGTAGAAATCAATGTAGCTGACCGAACCGTCGATCGACAGGCCATCGACCGGCCGCATGCTCGCTTCCAGTTCGATCCCCTTCTGCTTGGCATCGCCGCCATTGATCAGCGCAGCGCACGGGGTGCTGCCGTCCGGACAGATCGAGGTGCCGATCTGGGCATTGGTCAGCTTGCCGAGGAACGCCGTCACGTTCAGCCGCAGGCGGCGGTCGAACAGGTCGGTCTTGATGCCCGCTTCCCAGTTGGTCAGCACTTCGGGATCGAAGCTGATCAGCTGGCTGGCATAGAACGGCCGCGGGTTGGTGCCGCCGCCCTTGAAGCCGGTCGAGTACGAGGCATAGACCATTACCTGTTCGCTCAGGCGGTAATCCAGTGCCGCGCGCCAGTCCCACCGGCTGCCCTTGTATTTGGACACGGCCCCGGTCAGTGCGCCGGGGGTGCCAGCGCCATTCGCCGCGCCCACCGGGTCGAGATAAGGGTTGATGGTGCCGTCCGGATAGAGGCGGAAGTACCGGTATTCCTTGCTTTCGCTGGTATAGCGTACGCCACCGTTGAACGTCAGGCCGGGGATGAGTTCCCAGTTGACGTTGGCGAAGGCGGCCTTGCTTTCCGCCGGGGTTTCGTCCGGCTGGATGAACTGCAGCGGGAACACGCCCAGGCCCGGCGCGGCATAGGTGCCGGGGGTGGCGTTGATGTAGCGCAGGTCCTGGTACGAGTAATAATCGGTGCGCTGCTTGAAGTAGTAAGCGCCCAGCACGATCCCGGCACTGTCGTTGATCCGCGCGTTCAGGCGCAGTTCTTCGCTCCAGTTCCAATGGGTCAGGCTGTTGGCCCCGCCGGAAAGGGCGATCGGCGTCAGGTCGTCATCCACGCCGAATTCGGAATCCCACGCCTGGTAAGCCAGGATGTTGTCGATGCTGAGGTTGTCGTTCAGTTCGAAGTGGGCATTGGCCGCCAGGTTATAGCCCTTGTACAGGCTGCGGTTGCTGCGCTGGGTGGCCAGCAGCGGCTGCCCGCCCGGCGGGGTGGCGAGGCCCATGTAATTGATCGCCGGCGAGGAATAGCCGGAGAAGTTGCAGAACGGCCCGCAGATGAAGCGGTTGTCGTAAGTCACCGGGCCGATGTTGGTGTTGGGATTGCTGATCAGGTTGGTGGCGATCAGCACTTCACCCGTCGCGGTGTGTTCGTCGTGGGTATATTCGGCCGACAGGTTGATATCGACCGCATCCGACGGGTTGTAACGCAGCGCACCGCGGATGGCGCGATAGCCAACCTCGCCCAGCCGGGCCACGCGGCAGTTGTCGCTGCCGTTCAGGGCCTGCACCCCGCCGGTGGGGTTCACCTGCCGGGTGACACCATCATTGGCGGTATAGGTGGCCGGGCCACCAGCCGGGAAGACACAGCCGAAATCGAGCTGGTCGACATAGCCGTTCTGCTGCTTGAAGACGCCGGACAGGCGGGCGGCGATGTCGTCCGTGAGCGCAAAATCGATCCCGGCGCGCAGGCCGAGGCGTTGACGGCTGCCGTAAGTACCTTCGACATAGCCTTCACCCGAACCGGTCGGGCGCTTGGAAAACATCTTGATCGAGCCGCCTTCGGAATTGCGGCCTGACAGGGTGCCCTGCGGCCCGCGCAGGATTTCCACGCGTTCCAGGTCGAGCAGGTCGAACACCGCGCCGATCAGCTGCGGGTAATAGACATCATCGATGTAGATGCCGACGCCGGGTTCATAGGCGGGGTTGAAATCCCCCTGGCCGATGCCGCGGATCGATGCGGAAATCGACGGGCCGAACGATGCGCCCTGCGGCTTCAGCGTCACGTTGGGGGCCGTGTCGGCCACCTGGGTCAGGGTGGTCTGGCTGCGCGCCTCCATCAGCGCGGCGTCAACCGCCGTGATGGCGAGCGGGGTGTCCTGCAGGCGCTGTTCGCGGAACTGCGCGGTAACTATGATATCGCCCGGGCTGTTGGTCGCTGATTCTGCCGGCGCAGTTTCCTGTGCCAAGGCCGGGGCGGCAAAGCCCACGGCCAGCAGGGAAATCCCGCAGGCCAGGGCGGCACGCGCCCCGATGCTGGTCCGATAGTTCATGATAATCCTCCTCTTCCCCTCGTGGTTCTTGACCACTCCCCGTGCCCACGCCGGGCGGGCGTGAGCAGCAAGTCCCTTTGCGGCGCTGTTGCGCCAATCCGCGTCAGGGCAGCCTGAAAACGTGCCGCGCGTTGTCTTCCATCAGCAGCTTCTTTTCATCCGCGGTGAATTTCATACGGTCATACGCGGCCAGTTCGTCGGTCGATTGCTGGTACGGGTAATCCATCGCGTAAAGCACGCGTTCGGGCC
>JBARAF010000262.1:0-3888 GCA_049791695.1 Croceibacterium sp. | reverse complement strand
GCCAAGGCCCGGACCGAGCAGGACCGCGCCAATGCGGCTGTCATCCAGCGCGTCGGCCAGCGGGCGCGGATCGGCAACCAGATCGGCCGGAACGGGTGCCTGAAGGCCCTTTTGCGGCAACAGCTTCACGTACCCGGCCCCGGCCCGCTGCGCCGCTGTGGCTGCCAGCAGGGCCGCCCCGGGCATGGCCCCGCCGACGACCGCCAGCAGGCCGCGGGTATATTTGTGCGCCAGTGCGCCGGGTGCCCTCAGGCGAGGCCTCGCCAAGGCCTGTGCGGCACCGGGCACCGGCTCCACCCCGATCGGCACCAGCCGCAAGTCACCCATCGCCTGCGCGCCCGGCATCAGGAAATGCGCGAATTTCCATGCGCCCAGCGCAATGGTCAGGTGGTAATCCGGCAGGCCATCGTTCAGCGGCATCCCGCGATCGCTGTCGATCCCGCTGGGCAGGTCCACGGCCACCCGCAGGCGGTGGTGGGCGGCAAGCCGCTGCAACAGCGCCAGATGGTCTGGCGACAGGGGCCGGGTCAAGCCACTGCCGAACAGGCAATCGACCAGAACCCCGCCACGCGCATCCGCCACCAGGGGAGCAGCGCAACTGGCCCGGGCAGCCCTTGCAGCATCGGTGACAGGATCGAGCGGCGCGATCACCCGCACCTCTGCCCCGCGCCGGTGCAATTCGCGCGCAATTAAATAACCATCGCCGCCGTTGTTGCCGGGGCCGCACAGGACGGTGACCGGCCGATGGGCAGCCATGCGCCACACCAGATCTGCCGCGCCGAGCCCGGCAATCTCCATCAGGCTGGAGATGCTTTCTCCGCCATCGATCAGCGCCTGTTCGGCATCGCGCATCTGCGCGACGGTCAGGATCTGGTTATTGGGCCGCATCGCCAGTGGTCGCGGGCAGGCGGTACCGGTCCCCCGCCACCGTCACTTCGATCCCGCCATCGGCCATGGCGACCTGCGCCACATCGGCTCCGTCAGCAGCAGCCACGCCACGGCCGTCGGTCAGCACGGTGAAGCGGCGGAACATGCCGCCATCGGACCGGACAACCAGCACCAGGCCATCCTTGTCCTTCACCCGTTCCACCCAGCAGGCGCGGCTGAATTCGGTGGCGCCTGCCACGGCGCAGTCAATGCGGGTGGCATCGTCCTGCGCCGGAACCGGTGTTTCCCCGTCGCCGCCGCAAGCCGCCAGCAACAGCGGCAGGGCCAGGACGCGCTTAGCCATTGCGCTTCTGCACCTGCGTCACATCGCGCACAGCACCGCGCGCGGCGCTGGTGGTCATCGCGGCATAGGCCTGCAACGCGGCGGATACCTTGCGCGGGCGTTCCTTTTCCGGATGCCAGCCCTTGGCATTGCGGGCCAGGCGGCGATGCGACAGCACTTCGTCCGTCACGTCCAGGTGGATCGTGCGGTTGGGGATGTCGATTTCGATCATGTCGCCCGGCTCCACCAGGCCGATATTGCCACCTTCCGCCGCTTCGGGCGAGGCATGGCCGATCGACAGGCCGGAAGTGCCGCCGGAAAAGCGGCCATCGGTCAACAAGGCGCAGGCCTTGCCCAGCCCTTTCGACTTCAGGTAGCTGGTGGGATAGAGCATTTCCTGCATCCCCGGCCCGCCCTTGGGCCCTTCGTACCGGATCACCACCACATTGCCGGCGACGACCTGTCCGGTAAGAATTGCCGTCACCGCCGCGTCCTGGCTCTCATAGACCTTGGCCGGGCCGGTGAATTTCAGGATGCTCTCATCGACGCCTGCCGTCTTCACGATGCAACCGTCGAGCGCAATGTTGCCATACAGCACGGCCAGCCCGCCATCCTGGCTGAAGGCATGTTCCTTGCTGCGGATCACGCCGTTTTCACGGTCGAGGTCCAATTCCTTCCAGCGGCGATCCTGGCTGAATGCGGTCTGGGATGGCACGCCGCCCGGGGCAGCGCGGTAGAATTCCTGCACCGACGCGGCATTGGTCCGCGAAATGTCCCACTGGTTCAACGCCTCGCCCATCGTGCGGCTGTGGACCGTGGGCAGATCGGTGTTGATCAGGCCAGCCCGCTCAAGCTGGCCGAGGATGGCGAAGACACCGCCTGCGCGGTGGACGTCTTCCATGTGGACATCGGACTTGGCCGGGGCGACCTTGGAAAGGCACGGCACGCGGCGGGACAGGCGGTCGATATCGGCCATGGTGAAATCCACGCCCGCTTCGTTGGCAGCGGCGAGCAGGTGCAGCACGGTGTTGGTGGAACCGCCCATCGCGATATCCAGGCTCATCGCGTTTTCGAAGGCGCCCATGCTGGCAATGGTGCGCGGCAGCACGTTGGCATCGTCCTGTTCGTAATAGCGCTTGCACAGATCAACCACCAGACGCCCCGCTTCCAGGAACAAACGCTCGCGGTCGGCGTGGGTCGCCAGGGTGGAACCGTTGCCGGGAAGCGACAGACCGAGCGCTTCCGTCAGGCAGTTCATCGAATTCGCGGTGAACATGCCGCTGCACGAACCGCAGGTCGGGCAGGCGCTGCGCTCGATCGTATCGACTTCTTCGTCAGTGTAGCTTTCGTCGCCCGCGGCGATCATCGCGTCGATCAGGTCCAGCGCCTGTTCCTTGCCGCGCAGGAGCACCTTGCCTGCTTCCATCGGGCCGCCGGACACGAACACGACCGGGATGTTGATCCGCATTGCGGCCATCAGCATCCCAGGGGTGATCTTGTCGCAGTTGGAAATGCACACCATCGCATCGGCGCAGTGCGCGTTGACCATATATTCCACGCTGTCGGCAATCAGGTCGCGGCTGGGCAGCGAATAGAGCATCCCGTCGTGGCCCATGGCGATGCCGTCATCCACCGCGATGGTGTTGAATTCCTTGGCCACGCCGCCGGCCGCCTCGATTTCCCGCGCGACCAGTTGGCCCAGGTCCTTCAGGTGGACATGGCCCGGCACGAACTGGGTGAAGCTGTTGACCACGGCGATGATCGGCTTGCCGAAATCGCCGTCCTTCATGCCGGTGGCCCGCCACAGCCCGCGCGCGCCGGCCATATTGCGGCCATGGGTGGAAGTGCGGGAACGATAGACGGGCATGAAAGACTCCGGACGCAAGAAAATTGCCGAAATGGCGTATGCTTCGGGCCCTACACCCCTATTCCGCCAGCTTCAACGCCACTTCGTTGGCCACGCGGGCCAGCAGGTCGGCATAACGGCGCTGCCCTTCCTCGCCCGCGATCTGGTCCTGCCGCACCTCGATGCCGAGATAGGGGCGGCCATCATCCTCCGCATGGCGGTTCATCGTCGCGTTGAGCAGTTGCCCGGAATAGGGTTCCTGATCGCCCACGATCAGCCCTTCGGCCTCCAGCAACGGGATCGCGATGCGGGCGGCGCGGTCATCCTGGTTGTACAGTACGCCGACTTGCCATGGCCGCAGTTCGTCCGGCTTGCTGGCCGGTTGCGGGGTGAAGCTGTGCAGGGACAGGATCAGCGCCGGGGGTGCCTCCTGCAACAGCTGCGCCAAGGCGTTGTGGTAAGGATCGAAGAACCGCGCGATCCGCGCCTGCCGCTGTTCATGGCTCAATTCATTGCCAGGGATCGCGTGGCCATCGCTGGCGACGGGTATAAGCGCCGGGCTGCGCTGATCGCGGTTGAAATCGCAGACCACGCGGCTGACGTTGCCCTGGAACGCGGCAATGCCGGGGCGCTCCGCCATCATCGCGCCCACTGCGGCCACGCCGATGTCGATGGCGACGTGCTGATCCAGCAGTTCGGGCGCAATGCCCAGCGCGACATCATCCGGCACGCGATTGCTGGCATGGTCCGCCACGATCAGGATGCCGCCAAAACGCGGGGTGCCGACAATGCGATAGGCCTCTGAAATCATACCCTCTTTCCGTTCGTGTCG
>JBARAF010000261.1:0-1764 GCA_049791695.1 Croceibacterium sp. | reverse complement strand
GCACTGGGCGGCGAGGTTTTTCCCGGCCCGGTCAAGGAGGTGGGTTTCCACAAGGTTCAGGTGGCCAACACGCCCGCCGCCGCACCGTTACAGCACGTGGCTGACGTGCCGCTGCTGCACTGGCACGGCGATACCTTCACCCTGCCAGACGGGGCGGAACTGCTCGCCTCCAGTGACCGGTACGAACACCAGGCGTTCCGTCGGGGCAGCAATGTGCTGGCGCTGCAATTCCACGCCGAAATGGGGCTGGATGAACGGTTCCATGTCTGGACCAGTGCATGGCCGGAAGACATCGAGGCAGCCGGCCTGACGGTGGACCAGCTGCGCCGCGACCATGACGATCACGGCCCCCGCGCCGTCAGCGCCGGGCAGGCGATGATTGCCGACTGGCTGGCGCAGATCGACTGATCTTTCGGGGCGGTACCTGCCGCTGCACGCGCTGGGGTAGCTCTCCGGGCGATCGCCGGTGGTTCAGGGGCTCAGTTCCAGAAACTGGCCCCTTGACCGCCACCCAAATCCGCGTATTTCCGCCGTTCCCTGTACAGGGGGCGCTTAGCTCAGTTGGTAGAGCATCTCGTTTACACCGAGAGGGTCAGCGGTTCGAGCCCGTTAGCGCCCACCAGTTTTCGCAACAGATACATGTCCGGGGGACATGAATCGGCGAAAACTGCCGAGCGAAAGGGGCGATCAACCGCCTCAGCTGGCTTCGGCCACCAGTTCACGGGCTTCGGCGGTGGACCAGTCGAACCCGCCCATGATCCGCCACACTTCCTTGCCCTCGGCATCGTACAGCACCGTCAGCGGCAGTGCTGCCCCGCCGCCGTAAGCGAAGGCGAGATCGTTTTTCGGGTCCATCCATTGCGGCAGGTTGGCGAATTTCTTCTCCGCGAAGAACGGACCCACCTTGTCGGCCCCGGCCATGTCCTCGCTGATGGTCAGGACGGCAACTGATCCGGCTAGTTCGCTCGCCAGTTCGTCCAGCATCGGCATTTCCACCACGCAGGGCGCGCACCAAGTGGCCCACAGGTTGACCAGTATCGGCTTGCCCTTGGTGGAGCGCAGGGCCAGCGTCTTACCCGCCGGGTCAGTGACGGTGAATTCAGGGATCTGCTGCCCGGCAAAGGCGCGGTCGACCTTGCCGGTCAATTGTTCGGCCCCTTCGGCCTTGTTTTGCGTGGCGGAGTTTTCCTGCGGTTGCGCGGGTTCCGCGCTTTCCCTATCGCACCCGGCCAGGACAAGGGCGAAAGCGCACGTGACAAGCAGCGGCAACGAACGGGACATGAAGGGCTCCAACCAGATGTGGGGTGGCCGCTTTGCCGAAGGGCCAAGCGCGATCATGCGCGAGATTAACGCATCCATCCCGTTCGACAAGGCACTGTGGCGGCAGGACATCGCCGCCAGCAAGGCGCATGTCGCCATGCTGGGCGCCTGCGGCATCGTCGCTGCGGAAGATGCCAGGGTGATCGAAGGCGGGCTGGACCAGGTCGCCGCCGAATATGAAGCCAACGGGGTGCCGGAAAACTGGGACCTCGAAGACATCCACATGACCACCGAAAGCCGGCTGGCGGAACTGATCGGGCCGGTGGCCGGGCGGTTGCACACCGCGCGCAGCCGGAATGACCAGGTGGCGACCGATTTTCGCCTGTGGGTGCGTGACGCGGTGGACCAGACCGACGCGGCGCTGGCCGCCTTGCAACAGGCGCTGGTGACTCGGGCGGGGGAACACGCCGCCAGCATCATGCCCGGCTTCACCCATTTGCAGAC
>JBARAF010000260.1:0-4037 GCA_049791695.1 Croceibacterium sp. | reverse complement strand
CGATTGGACAGGCCGGTAAGGGAATCAAACTGCGCCAAACGCTGTTCATCGCGCTGGCGTTCAAAGCTGTCGCTGACATCCTTGGCACTGCCACGATAGCCGAGGAACTGGCCCTGGTCATCAAACTGCGGGCGACCGGACAAGGCCAGATGGCATTCGCCCTCCGCGGCACCTTTGGACCGGACTACCAGATCGGCAAACCGGTTGCGCGTTCCCAGCAAAAAGCTGATCGGACGTTCACTGCGTTCGTCCGAACCTGCAGCCACGGTTTCGAACAGGTCGACCAGCGGCTGGCCGAGAATCTCGGTCCCTTCCGGCGCCACGGCCGCAAGAGCCGAAGCGGACAGGTAAGTCAGGTGGTTTGCGCTGTCGCTGGCCCAGAACCAGGCAACGCCGGATTCCTCCAGTGCGTCCAGCATTTCCAGACGATCAGATACGCCGAGCGGCGATGCCGTGGTGGCCGCGGCCTGGCGTGAGCGGGCCGACGCAACAGCCCCGCCGATACCCCGCAAAACACCCCGCATTACCATCAGACTTTGCCCTTCGCCCGGATTGGACATGGATCGACTCAAGGTCGATCCCCAATCGGTACAGCGACGGGCTTACTATTTGGCTAATTGATAGGGGAAATCCCTTAGGTGGCCTGGACGAGCACCAGGCGGAATCGGCTCACGCCGCCTAACTTTGCTGGGGGCGAGCGATCTTCTTAACGACCGGGGTCGGTGTGCGCCCGCTGATCGCTATGATCCGGCCACTGTGATCGCGCTGCAGGGGATGGGTGAATTCCACCCCCATGCGGTCATCCAGGCACCAGCGCGTAGTGCAGGTGACCCGGTGGCTGTCCGAAAGGTCGACCTGGAAAATCGTGCCCACCGGCACGTTCCACAATCCTTCCAGCAAGGCCCCGGTGTCAGAGATGTTGCGGATGGTGCCATTGTACAACTGCCCGTGATGATCCATCACGACCTTGCGCAACATCTTCTGGCGCGGCGCGCGGGCGCTGCGCGGACCGCGAGCCACCGCCCCCAGCCCCGTCAGCAATCGTTCGCTGGCTGCTTCCGCGCTCAGGGCGCGTTCGTAGATGTAACCCTGTACGTGGGTGCAGCCCTGCATCCGCACCAGATCGAGTTCATCCATCGTTTCCACCCCTTCAGCGGTGGTATCCATGCCCAGCGCGTGGGCCAGGCTGGTGATGGAAGCGATGATCGCGCCATTGCGGCTGTCCGGCTGGGTCGCCCCGCGGACAAAGCTCTGGTCGATCTTGATCTTGTCGAACGGCGCTTTTTTCAAATAGCCGAGCGAGGAATAGCCGGTGCCGAAATCATCCAGCGCCAGCCGCACCCCGATGGCTTTCAACGCGGCAAACATCGCGTCTGTCCCGGCGTTGTCGTCCAGGAACACGCTTTCAGTAATTTCCAGTTCCAGCCTGGATGGATCGACCCCCGCCTGGGCAATCGCGCTGGTAACAATGGCGGGCAGCTGCGGATTGGCGAACTGCAGTGGCGAGACATTGACTGCCACCAGCACCTCTTCCGGCCAGGTAGCCAGATTGCGGCACGCAGTGCGCAAGGCCCATTCGCCGATCTGCATGATAAGTCCGCTATCTTCGGCCGTCTGCACAAATTTTTGCGGGTTGATCCAGCCCTTTTCCGGATGCTGCCAGCGCAGCAAGGCCTCGAACCCGGTGATCTGTTCGGTGGCCATGGACACGACCGGTTGATAGAACAGTTGCAGGTTGCCCTGGGTGATGGCGTCCCGCAGGTCCTCTTCCAGCTGTGATCGCGCCTCTGCTTCGGCGTGCAGGTCCTGGGCATAGAAATGGTGCCGCCCGCGCCCGCCATCCTTGGCAGCATACAGCGCCAGATCGGCATTGCGGATCAGTTCTTCACTGGTGGTGCCGTCATCCGGGGCAACGGCAATGCCGACCGAGGCACCGATGATCACCCGCTGCCCGTCGATCGAATAGGGCTGCGACAGCGAATGGATGATTTCAGTGGCCAGATCGGCCAGCACCCGGCGTTCGATCCGGCCAGGCAGGACCGCCTTGAATTCATCGCCACCCAGCCTGCCGACCTGGCCCATCTTGCCAACGGCCCGTTCAAGCCGCTGCGCCACCTGTTTCAGCAGGGCATCGCCGGCCGGGTGGCCCATGGTGTCGTTGACCTGCTTGAACCGGTCCAGATCAAGCAGCAGCACGGCACAGGCGCGCGACGCTTCCCGCGGGGAGGCGAGGATCTTTTCCAGCGCCTGCGACATCTCCAGCCGGTTGGCGAGCCCAGTCAGCGAATCGTACCGGGCGAGCCGCGTCGCCTGTTCCTGGCTGCGCTTGCGTTCGGTCAGGTCAGTCCCGGAACCACGGAAGCCAACGAAATTGGCAAAGCTGTCATAGACCGGGCGGCCACTGACCGACCACCAGCGCACATCCCGGTCACTGGCGGCGCGCACCGCAAGTTCCTGGAACGATGACCGTGCTGAAAGGTGGAACATCAGCGTCCGTTCGCCTTCCTGGCCGGTATCGCCAAGGTCGAACAACTGCACCAGTGGCTGGCCAATCAGTGATTGCTGCGACCGGCCGATGGCCTTGGCGGCCGGGGACGAAACATAGGTCAGCAAGCCGCGCCGGTCAGTTTCCCAGAACCAGCCCTGGCGGGTTTCCTCATAGTCGGCGAGAATATCGCGCGCACGGCTGTTGACCCGGTCGACCGCGGCGCGGCGGGCGACTTCGACTTTATATTCGCGCGCCTGTTCCCGCCCGACCAGCACCGCAAGGCCCAGCGTGGCCACCAACAGGATTTCGCCTTCAAGCGAAGGATTCTGGATTACCAAGCTGCTCCACAGGGCCAGCTGCGCGACAAAGATCACCACCGGCTGGCGCCGCAGATAAGTGGTGGCAATGCAATTGACTGCCAGCATCGAGCCAACTGCCAGCTCAAAGCTAAGCCCGCCTGCTGCAGCCCAACGGGTCATGCCCAGGCCAAACAGCATCAGGGGCAACAGCGCCACCAGTGCCAGTACCGTAAGACGCACCCCCAGCGGCCGGCCAGCCTTGAACCGGCTGGCGGCCTGCACCGGCACCATTCCCAGCAGAGCCAATGCCAGCATCACCATCGACAGGAGATCGGGCAACGCCTTGGCAAAGACCAGCGATGCGAGGATCGACGCAACGACCGCTCCGATCAGGAACGGCCACTGCGCTGGAAAGAATGGCCTCTCGTTGCCCGGCACCACGGGACCTGGCAGGCCGCGTTCCACCCGGGCATCGCGCCGCTGGGCCTCGCGTCGGTCTGACCGATCAACCGGCGCGGTTGGCGGTGCGGGCGCATAACCAGGCACGGTTCCGGGCGCCGCCGCAGGCGACGCAACACGCGTCGGCTGTGCCACGTTCTCTTCGCGCCTCGGTTGCCTTGCTGCGGACATCGCTCATCCATGGACCCGGCGCCTTTGATAAAGCGTTAAGCGAGCGTCAGGGTTATGGCGACTTGCGCTTGCCGATGTTCGCCAAGTGTCTAGGATCGGTTGAGAAAACTATCAGGAGGGGTGCCCATGCGGCACGTGGCGATCATCGGTTCGGGGCCCGCGGGATATTACACCGCCGAAGCCGCGCAGAAGGCCTTCGGAGATGATGTGCGGATCGACATTTTCGACCGATTGCCCACCCCGTTTGGCCTGATCCGCACCGGGGTGGCGCCCGATCACCAATCGATCAAGGGCGTATCCCGCCGCTTCGAAAAGGTCGCCCTGACGGACAATGTCCGCTTTGTCGGCAATGTCGCCATTGGCCGGGATGTCTCGATCGCGGAATTGCAGGAACTGTACGATGCGGTCGTCCTGGCCACCGGCGCACCGCATGATCGGCCGCTGAGCGTGCCAGGTGAAGATCTGGGCAATGTGTTTGGCAGCGCCGCCTTTGTCGGCTGGTACAACGGCCATCCGCAATTCGCCAAGCTTGACCCGAACCTGGCCGGACAAACGGCAGTGGTTATCGGCATGGGCAATGTCGCGCTGGACGTGGCTCGCATCCTGTCGAAAACCCGCGC
>JBARAF010000259.1:0-1814 GCA_049791695.1 Croceibacterium sp. | reverse complement strand
CACCGGCACCCGCGCCAGCACCGGCACCACCGGCACCACCTTGCCCCTGGCCAGCCCCCGTCGGCGGGCCATCGGTGCTGCAGAAGCGGGTGCGCATCTGCTTCAGCCGTTCCATGTCCACCTTGCCGTCCGGCCCCTTCAGCCGTTCCAGCATCTGCGGCGGCAACTGGGCCATTTGTTCTTCAGTCCATTCCGGCGCGGCTGTTTCACCCGGCTTGCCGCAAACGCGTTCGCGCATTTCTGCAAAGCGAGCGGGATCGAAATTGCGCGGCGGGCCGCCGGCTGCACCCGGAGCGCCTGCGGGCGCACCCGGAGCACCTGCCGCAGCAGGAGCGCCCTGCCCTGCAGGAGCCGCACCGCCGCCCATTGCGCCGCGCATCATCGCAAACGGATTGTTCGCCTGGGCAGCGGCGGCGGCCTGCGGGCGCGCCTTGCCGAACGGGCCACCGAGGTTGAGGCCGAGCTGAATCCGTTCCGACCGCTGTGAGGCAAAGGTCACCGCCCGCTGGTCGATCTGGGTAATCCGTCCGCTGGAATCGCGGATGACCCGGCCGGGGAATGCGGCTTCGATCGTCGGCGTCAGGGTGGGGAAAGCGGCCGCCACGTCGCTTGACCGGTTGCGGAAATAATCGAGCGACAGGTTGGCCTGTTGCAGGAACGGCAGCTTCACCTGCACGCCCATTTTCCAGTCCCGCTGGCTTTGCGCAGGCAGGAACGGGTTGCCGCCCGTGGTCAGCGTGGCCAGCACGGTTTCATTGCGGGCAATGTCGAACACCGAAACATTGGGCGTATCGATCTGCGGATTGCCCAGTTGCGCCAGGCTGGGCGCGGTGTCGCGGGCGATGTAGCTGATGTTGAAATTCAGCACCTCGGCCGGGGCCCAGGTGGCGCCCACGGTGTAATCGGTCAGCGTGCCGAAGTCCGAAAGGTGGTTCACCCCGGCGCTGAGGTTGAGGTTAAGATCACCCACGGCGGAAAGCACATCATCGCGCACGCTGGTCAGCGGCACGCCCAGGTTGATCCCGGCGGACAGATCGCCGCGCTGCAACCGGGACTGCACCCCGGGGTTGCGGGTGTCGTCACTGCGGATGCGGGTCCAGTCGTATCCGCTGTCCAGCGTCAGCGTAACTTCGCCGGCAGGCAGCAGCAGCGGACGGCCGGTGACGGTGACCAGCGCGGTGGCATTGTCCGTACGGGTATTGGCTTCGTCCACCCCGGCATCGCTCAGCATCGGCAGGGCCCCGGTCAGCGACTGGGTGCCCGCCAGCGCAGCGGCGCGCAGGGCGGTGGTGTCGGCGCGGCGATCGATCAGGCTGCGTGCCTCGGCATGGCTGCCATCGACGGTGGCGGTCATCTGGAACGAACCGAGCGGCATGTTCAGCGTGCTGCCCGCGGCGTAAGTGGTGGTGCGGGATTCCACCTTCAGCGGATCCTCGGCGTTGAAGGTGCGCAGCGCGGTAATGGCTGTGGGCCCGGTCAGCAGCACGCTGTCCAGCCCCTGCAACCGCAGCGTGTCATTGCGCTGGACGTTGGCATTGACGCTGAGCGAGGTGCCGTTGCTGGCCAGCTTGGTAGTGAAGTTGCCGGTCACGTCGAACCCGGCGGAATCGGCCACCAGGCTGCGATATTCGCCCGTCGCGGGATCGCCCGGCACGGTGGACACCGTGGTCTGGGTGATGTCGCGTTCGGCTTCGGTCAGGCTGCTGGAATTGGTCCAGTCGACATTGACGTTGATCCGGCTGTCCCCGGCGATCTGGACATAGGTGCCTTCCAGTTCCTGCGTCGAATAACCGCCATCCCACGGCTGGCCGTAC
>JBARAF010000258.1:0-8576 GCA_049791695.1 Croceibacterium sp. | reverse complement strand
GGACGCGCCCTTGCCGCGAATGTCGGCCACCGCCACGACATAGCCGGCCCGGACCAGCGAGCGCAGCGCCAGCCGATCCTCCAACGCGATTTCAACCACTTTGCCCGCGGCATCGGTGTAACGGGCGCGGTACGGAGTGAAGACGAAAATCACCGGCAGCCGCTGCCCGACCACAGCCGAACCCTGGGCGGGGCGGTAGATGTTCACCGCCAGACGGGTGCCGTCACGCACCGGGACATAGAGCGATTGCCGTTGCACATCGGGATAAGGCTGCGCAGCCGCCGGGGCCGTGCTTGCCAATATAGCCGCCATCGCCAGCACTGGGTGCGCGCGCATCAGATCCTGTCCCGTAATTCTTATGCAAGCGTCTTCACCCAACCGGCAGGCAGTCGCAATTGAAAAATGGATAACGAGATTGTTGACAATATTGTGATCGTCGAGGATTGCTAATCACGGAGGACGTACCGATGGCCGAACCGACCCCGCCCCGTAACCCGATCGCAGCCGAAGTTGCTGACTGGATCCGGCAACGCATCCGCACTGGCCGGTTCGTGCCCGGGCAGCGGCTGATCGAAGTGGACATCATCCGCCAGACCGGCGCGAGCCGATCCCGCGTGCGCGAGGCACTGCAACGGCTGGAAGGCGAAGGGCTGGTCCAGATCGAGGAGTTTCGCGGGGCCGCCGTGCGCAGCACTACGCTGGAAGAAGTGCGCCAGATCTATCGCGCGCGCATGGCGCTGGAAGGGATGGCGATGCACGATTTCACCCTGAATGCGGATGAAGACGCGCGCGCTCGGTTGGTGGAATTGCAGGACGAGCTGGACGCCAGCGTGCGTGACCGGGCGCCGGACCGGTTTGCCCGGCTCAACACCGAATGGCACCGCCACATCATCGAAGGATCCGGCAATGCGGTGATTGCCGACCTGGTCAGGCGGCTCAACGTGCCGATCCACCGGCTGCTGTTCGAAAGCTTCTACAACGAAGACCGTCTGATGACCGCCAACGCGGACCATCAGGCGATGATGCCGCTGATCCTGGCCCGCCGTGCCGACGAAGCGGAGCAGGCGATGCGCAGCCATATCGAGGCCGGGTTCGTGACCCTGAGCCGGATCGAGGATGAGTTTTACAGTTAGGGAGAGGTTGCCGCTGCCGGTGCCGGCACAATCCCCCGCTCGGCCATCCAGCTGAACAGCCGCGGGCCCCACAGGTCGACCGTCATGGTGAAATTCGGCACTTCATAGATGTGCAGTTCCGCCTTGTGACCATTGTCCTTCCACAGGGAAAACAGCGCCAGCAGCCCGTCCGTCACCGGCCCGTGGTCCGCCTCGGTGGCAATGAACAGCGGCGGTGCGTCGGCGGGCGGAACCACATCCTGCAAGGCCGGGCCAAAAATCGAAATCAGGAAATCGGGCCGTGCTTCCGCCTCGCCGCCAGCCAGCAAGGCCCCGATCATCACCCCGCCCCCGGCAGAGGTGCCGATCATGCCGATGCGCGCCGGGTCCAGCCGCCAATCGGCAGCGCGGCGATGCAGCAGGCGCAGTGCCTCGCGCCCGTCCTCCACCGCCAGCCGCTGCACCTCTGCCAATGCCGCATTGTTCGGCGCGGGGTTCGCATTGGCGTTGCGGATGACCATTTTGGCGAAGCGAACTGGCGGCGGCGGAGTTGCCCCTGCCCCGGTGGCAGGCCGCGCCAACCCTGCCGGATCGACCTGCATGGTGCGATATTCGAGCACTGCCACGGCCACGCCGTGATCGAGGAAGGCCTGCACTTCGGCATCGGTCCCCAGGCCCATGCCAAGCACCCGCAGGCCCCCGCCCGGCAGCAGCACCACGGCCGCGCCATTGGCGCGATCAGCAGGCGGCAGGTGGACCCGGATCATCGGTTCACGGGTGTTGTAGACGGACCGGGCAGGCCCCTGTTCGATCACAGTGCGCGGAAAGCGCCAACCTTCGGAGCCCACCGCCGGGCCGGAATAGAGCGGACCATCATATTGCTGTGCCAGGGCCGAACCCGGCATCGGCGCAGCAATTGCCAGGCCAAGAACGATCGCCGTCCGTCGCAAATGGAACATCGCCCAGCCCTTCCCTAGCCGAATTTCAGTGGTACCTGTAGCGGGCCGATTTCTGGCCAGCGGCTCATGGTGATCGGGCCATCCAGTTGGAACCCACCCGGCGTGGCGGCAAGGATTTCCTCCATCGCCACGCGCAGTTCCATGCGGCCCAGATGTACCCCCGGGCAATTGTGCGGCCCGCGACCGAAGGCCAGGTGCTCGGCAATGTTCGGGCGGTTCATCTGGAAGCTTTCCGCATCGGGGAACACCGCCTCATCACGGTTGGCGGAACAGTACAGCAGCGCCACTGCCTCGCCCGCCGGGACAGTCCTTCCTCCCATTTCTACATCTTCCACCGCAGTGCGGGCGAAGCCGCGATAGGGGGAATAGAGGCGCAGAAATTCCTCGATTGCGTCAGGCAGCAGCGCCGGATCGGCCCGCAAGCGTGCCTGCAATTCCGGATCACGCGACAAGTGGACGCAGATGCTGCCGGTCAGCACCATCGGCGCGACGATGCCAACCATCAGCACCTGGCGCACAGTGCCGACCAGCAGTTCCGCCGGCAACGGCTCGCCATTATGGCGCGCTTCCAGCAGGGCAGAGGTCGGATCCAGTGCCGGGTCTTCCGGCTCCTCGCGCCGCAAGTCGATCAGCGCGCGGGCCATGTCGTAGAGCCGCAGGCTGGTTTCCTTCATCCGTTCCGGATCGTTCAGGTGCACTGCCAGCACGAAGGCGCGCCCGGCTTCATGCAGGGTGTCCAGCCACTGCGCGGGCATCCGCATCCATTCACCGAACACGTATACGGGCAGGTGGCTGGCGAAATCGGTGCAGATGTCTCCCCCGCCGCGCGCCACCAACGGTGCCAGCAATGCACGTGCACTTTCGCGGGTAACGGGGGCGAACTGCTCCGCCCGCTCACGCGACAGCAGCGGGTTCAGCGCCCTGCGGTAAGGGGTATGTTCCGGCGGATCGAGGTGCAACGGCGGGCGGCGGCCGGTGAAGGCCACTTTCGGCACCACGTTCTGCTTCGACGTGATGAAGGTCGCCGCATCGGATGCCGCCCGTTTCACATCGTCATATCGGCTCAGGGCCCAGAACCCGCCCAGGCCATTGGTCCATGCCACCGGGCATTCGCCGCGCATGCGGGCGTACTCTCGGTGGGCGCTGTCGAAATCTTCTGCGACTTCCGGCCGGAAATCGTCTGGTCGCTGGTTCATGGGGCAAAGGATTACGGCGGGTGCGGATGCTATGCAACCGCTTTCATTTGCCGCATTACACGCTTTCGCGTGCGATGATCCGGAAGCCCACGTCGATCTTGCGGCTTGGCAGGTCCTTGCCTTCGAGGTGCAGCGCCAGCGCGGCCATGACCTCGCGCGCGATCCGTTCACCATCGACATCGACGGAGGTGATTGTCGGCCGCATTTCGCCGGAAATGGCGCTGTTGCCGAAACCGAGCACGCCGAGGTCTTCAGGTACGCGCAGGCCCGCGCTTTGCGCTTCCACGATCATCCCTTGCGCCAGGTGGTCGGAACCGCAGATGATCACATCGGGCCGCTGCTCCATCCGGCGGATATCCGCAAAGATACGCCGTGCGTGGCCAAATCGGGTGGGCATGTCCACGGTGGATTCACTCGGGGGATTGCCCCCCAGTTCCTCCCATTCGGTCAGGAAGCCCGTCCGGCGGTCCTGTGCCCGCGGGCTGTCAGCGGTAACCAGATGTGGCCGGCGATACCCGCGCGATGACAGGAACCGCGCAATGTCGCGCCCGGCATCGGCGTGGGAAAAACCAATCGCCATGCCGATCGGCTTTTCCGGCAGGTCCCAGACCTGGATGAACAAGGCACCGCTGCGGTCCACCAGTCTGTGCAGCTTCTCATCCGAATGGCCGGTGGCAATGATCGCATCGGCCCGGCGGGCCAGCGCGGCGCGCACCAGCGCCTCCGTCCGGTCGGGCGCGGCACCCGTCAGCCCCATCATCACGTTATAGCCGCAGGCGTTCAATTCATTGACCATGCGTTCGATCATGTCGTTGAGGATCGAATTTTCCAGCTGAGGGATCAGCACCGCCACCATGCGGCTGCGGTTCGATGCCAGGCCGCCGGCCAGGGCATTGGGGATGTAACCGGTTTCATCCACTGCGGCCTGAATGCGTTCGCCCGTCGCCGTGGCGACCACTTTCGGGTTGTTCAGGAACCGGCTGACGGTGGCTGAAGAAACCCCGGCGCGCGCAGCAACGTCGTCGAGTGTCGGGATCTTGGTGGGCAGCTTGGACATGGCAGGCATCCTTCTGCCCGATCTGGCCGGGGATGCAAACCACCTGCACGTGCCCGCTATCGCCCCTGAGCGGCATAGGTCGGCCAGCGATTGATGCAATTGCCCGAACGGATGGAGAATCCGTTCCGCGAACAGATCAATTTGCGCGATATGCAGTGGGTACGCCGGGCCAAAGGGTGAAAAAGCCCGACGTACCCTCAGACGTAAGTCTGTTGGGGCCCTGTGGTTCCTGACGCCGGATCAGGCCATCAATGGGCCGGTTCTTCTTCGGGAATGATCATCGCCTTCCGCTCCTTCACCGCGACTTTCGGCGGGGGGGCATCGTGGACGATTGTCGGGTTCGGTTGCACCTGAGCGGGGCGGTCCGAAATCTCGTATTCCATCGCAAATCTCTCCTCGCCGCGTTAACGGCGAGGAGGCTTGGTGTATCCTACACGGCACCGCGTTTGCGGCCAGCCGTGCAGTTTGTCGGCTGTCAGATGTGGACCGCCCGGCCGTAAGCCGCGAGAACGCTTTCGTGCAGCATTTCCGACAGGGTCGGGTGCGGGAAAATGGTCTGCATCAGTTCCGCTTCGGTCGTTTCCAGCACCTTGCCCACGGTGTAGCCGTGGATCAGTTCGGTCACTTCCGCGCCGATCATGTGCGCGCCCAGCAGTTCGCCGGTCTTGGCATCGAAAACAGTCTTGATGAAGCCTTCCGGCTCGCCCAGCGCAATCGCCTTGCCATTGCCGATGAACGGGAAGGTGCCCGCTTTCACGGTGTAGCCCGCTTCCTTCGCCTTGGCTTCGGTCAGGCCGACGCTGGCGATCTGCGGGTGGCAATAGGTGCAGCCGGGGATCGCGTTGCGGTCCAGCGGATGGGGATGGACGTCCTTGTTGCCCAGTTCCTTGGCAATGCTCTCCGCCGCCGTCACACCTTCATGGCTGGCCTTGTGCGCCAGCCACGGGCCGGGCGCGCAATCGCCGATGGCCCACAGGCCTTTCACATTGGTCCGGCCATAGGGATCGATCTGGATGAAACCGCGATCCGTGGTGACTCCCAGCTTTTCCAGCCCGATGTTTTCGGTATTGGGCACGATGCCGATGGCGACGATGACGTGGCTGTAATCGCCCGCTTCGATCTTGCCGTCCTTCAGCTTCAGCTTGGCGGCAACGCCGTTGGGGCCGACCTTCAGTTCTTCCAGGCCGGTGCCCGTGCGAATCTTGATGCCCTGCTTGGTCAGTGCCTTTTCAAGGAATGCGGAAACATCCGCGTCTTCCACCGGCACGATCCGGTCGAGCATTTCGACCACGGTAACATCCACGCCCATGTCGTTGTAGAAGCTGGCAAATTCGATGCCGATCGCGCCAGACCCGATGACCAGCAGCTTGCTGGGCATTTCGCTGGGCGTCATCGCATGGCGATAGGTCCACACCCGCTTGCCGTCCGCCGGGGCAAACGGCAGGTCGCGTGCACGGGCTCCGGTGGCAACGATCACGTGCTTGCCGCTGATCGTTTCGGTGCCCTTGTCACTGGTCACCGTGATGGTGTTGGCGCTGGTCAGCACACCGGTGCCCATGTGGACGGTGATCTTGTTCTTCTTCATCAGGTGCGTGACGCCCTGGTTGAGCTGCTTGGCGACGCCCCGGCTGCGTTTCACCACGGCTTCCAGATCGGCTTCGATCGCACCGGCGATTTTCAGCCCGTAATCCTTGGCGTGCTGGGCGTAGTGCATGATCTCTGCTGAACGCAGCAGCGCCTTGGTCGGGATGCAGCCCCAGTTAAGGCAGATCCCGCCGAGCAGTTCGCGCTCTACAATCGCCGTCTTCAACCCCAGCTGCGCCGCGCGAATGGCCGCGACATAGCCCCCGGGACCGGAGCCAAGAACGATCACATCATACTGGTCAGCCATCGTATTTCCTCAAGTGTTGGGCGTGACGCAGGCAGCGGCGCGGGGGTCCGCGGCCACGGCCTGTCGGGCAAAGGTATCGGCAGCGCGCACAGCGGTGGCGGCGTGGGTGGAATTGAACAGGAACGGCATTCCCTGGAACAGGTACGGCTCAACAATCGAGGGGATGTCGAAACCATGGTGGGCACCCGGATACCGTTCCACCCGCACCAGCGTACGGTCGGTGGCGCGGGCCAGGAACTGGTCAAGATCGGCTTCCGGGGCGACCTGGTCAGCCTGCCCCTGCAACAGCAGCACGGGCATTGCCGGGGTGTAGCCAGCGGGCTGCCCCTTGACCGAACGGTAATAGGCGATTGCCCCGGCCAGTCCGGTCGAACGGTCGGCGGAAAGGGTCAGCGTACCCTCCCCGCCCATTGAATAGCCCACGACCAGCCCCGGACAGGCGGCGTCGATCCAGCCGCGCTGCTTGGCCACGGTGAGCCCATCGGCAAATACCCGTGCTTCGCGCTGGCCGGCGGTGCCGTGCTTCGCGCCCGGAAGGCTGTCCCAGACGGCCTGATAATGAATGATCAGCGCATCATAGCCTTGCGCGTTCCAGTGCCGGGCCGCGTCAAAATAAACGCGGTCGTCACCGAAGACCTTGATCCCGCCACCACCGGGCAGGATCACGACCCAGGGGCGCGGCTTGCCCGGCGCGGCGGCGGGCAGGCTGTAATAATGTTCGGCAGCGGCGGACGCCGGAACGGCATCCTGAGCCTGCACCGGGGTGGCAAGCGCAGCAGCCACAAGGGCCAGATACGGAACCAGCCGCATCTCAGCTTTCCACCGGGCGGGGTTTGCCGCTGTCGTCCACGGCAACGAAAGTGAACTTCGCTTCCGTCACCTTGCTCGCTTCGTTTTGGTGGCGGGGACGGCGCCAGGCTTCCACCGCGATGGTCATGCTGGTGCGGCCGACCCGTTCGATCGTGGTGTAGACGGATACCTCGTCCCCCACCTTGACCGGGCTGTGGAACTGCATCCCGTCCATCGCCACCGTCACCGCGCGGCCCTGGCTGCGCCGTGCGGCGGTCAGCCCTGCGGCGCTGTCCATCATCGACAGCAACCAGCCACCAAAGATGTCGCCATAGGCGTTGGTGTCCGCCGGCATGGCGGTCATGCGGATTGCCGGATCGCGGCCTTCGAGAATTTCAGGCATCAATCCGCCACCATGAAAAGGAACCTGGCCGGCACCCAGCCCGAACGGCAAGGCCCGCTGTAATCCTGCGGCTGCGCCACCGGGCTGCTGACCCGGCAATCGCCCAGTTCCTGGAACTGGCCGCTGGCATAGACGATGCCCTGCCATTCTCCCTGCGCATCGCACAGCCACACCAGTGTGTCCGGCACCAGCCGGTCTTTCGGTCGAATCTCGTCCGAGGGGCGGGGAAACACCGGCAGCAGGCCGTCTCCGGTCGGGTTGACCCGTGAAACCCTGCCCACGCCGCCGCAGGCATCCAGTTCCGGCCCGTCACGGCCGACCTTGGGTACCTGTTCGCCATCGGCCCCGAATGCCGGGACACCGGCCAGCAGCGGAATGGCCAGCAAGGCGGCCAGGCGGCTCACCTCAGGCGACCAGGCCCAGCGGTGCTTCGCAGAATTCCTTGAACGCCTTCATCAACTGTGCCCCGTCCGCCCCGTCGATAGCGCGGTGGTCGAAACTGCCGGTGGCCGTCATCACGGTCGCCACGGCCAGCGCATCGTCGACGATGTAAGGGCGCTTTTCGCCCGCGCCGATTGCCATGATCATGCCCTGCGGCGGGTTGATGATCGCTTCGAACTGCTTGATCCCGTACATGCCCATGTTGGACAGGCTGGCCGTGCCACCCTGGTATTCTTCCGGCATCAGCTTGCCTTCGCGGGCGCGGCTGGCCAGGTCCTTCATCTGGGTGCTGATCGCGCTGATCGCCTTGTTCCCGGCGTCCTGGATGATCGGGGTAATCAGGCCCGACGGGATCGACACCGCCACCGACACGTCGGCGCGGGTGAATTTCAGCAGCTTGTCGCCCGCGAACTGGACGTTGCAGGCCGGCACCGCGACCAGCGCCTTGGCCAGCGCCTTGATCAGCAGGTCGTTGACCGACAGCTTTACGCCCTGCGCTTCCAGCGCCTTGTTCAGTTCGCCGCGCAGCTTCAGCATCGCATCCAGGCGGATATCCACCGTCAGGTAGATATGCGGCACGGTCTGCTTCGATTCGGACAGGCGGCGGGCAATGGTCTTGCGCATGGAGGACAGCTTTTCCTCCACGTGGGGAATGCCGAAATCCTGCGCCGTGACGGGTGCGGCGGCCGGGGCTGCGACCGGTGCGGCAGCGGGGGCTGCAGCAGCAG
>JBARAF010000257.1:0-8977 GCA_049791695.1 Croceibacterium sp. | reverse complement strand
GCGCCCAGTCTTCGCGCGCGCCGAGGTAAAGGCGCACCAGTTGCGGCTTGTCGGCGATCGCCAGCATCGGATCCTGCGGGGCAGTCACCTCGGAAACCCGCATGGGCTGGAGCGCCGCAAAGCCAGCGGGGATGGCCGTGACCAGCAGCGTCAGCGCAATTCCACCCCATCGGGAGCGAAAGCGGGACGCGATGGACGGCGTGCCCGGGGCCGACGACACGGGCGCAGTTTCAGCCGGTTCGGCATCTGATCGCGCCTGCCTGATCCAATCGTCCAGCTCGGCCGGAACGGCATAGACGGCAGCCTGCTTGCCGCCGGGGATCCTGTGGACAGGCAAGGCCCGCTCAGCCTCCCAGCGCATGACCGTCGTGCGTTCCTTGCCCAGATAATTGCCAATCGCCTTCCAGCCGTTGATTCGATCAGGAGTAGTCATCGACTGGAAATTATCCCCCACCGCCATACTTTTTACTTAAGAACGCATCGTCAAACCCATCCGGGTAAGATCAATCATTTGCGTCCTGCACATGACAGACAGCGGGACTTTTAGAAGACCCTCGAAGCTTGAGCCATGTGAAGCAATACCACCCTGGAACGGCATAGCCGCAGGGCCCTGCGTTATCCAAGCAATTTGCTCGCCGGAAAGGGTCGGCGCACCCGCCGCATGCACCGTTCCAGCAAGGTGGAACCTGCCCGCCAATCTGATGCAGTGGCAAGACACCGGGCAACGCTATGAACTGGCCGCGCCCTCATCGCTTACCTCGCGAAACAGCGCTGGCCCCTCGAGTGTTGACATTGACTGGTTAGTAGCACTAATTGCAATTTCAGCATCCCTGGCGGGGAGGAGCGGCCTTGGTTTTGTTCCGATCCCCTTTTCTTGAGCGAGACCATGCGCCTGCCCCTGCACGCCATCTCCAGAACGGTTTTGCCAGACCAGACGGGGGATCGACCGGGCTTGTCCTGTGGAGCTGTGACCCTGCACGATTGGGCGCGACGTCCATGCGCCTGACCGGCTGCAGGCGGCATGCCGACAGGTGGAGAACGCCAGTCCATGGCTGACGATCCAGCGCATCCGCGTGATGCGCAACCTGCAGGACCGGCAAGCCTCGCAGTGCGTGGCATGCGGTTCTCGCTGAACAGCGCGAGCTTCCAGTGTTCGCTGGGTGAGCTGGCGCCGGTGGCGCACAGGGCGGGCTTTCGGGGCATCGAGCTGTGGACGCAGGACGTCAACGGCGCCTGCCCACCGGCGGAAGTGCGCAAGTTGCTGGACCGGCACGATCTGGTCGTGCCTGCATTCCAGCTCCTGCGCGATTACGAAGGGTCTGCGCCCGACCTGCGCGTGGCGCACCTTGCCGAGGCCGAAAGGCTGATGGCGGAAATGCAGGCACTCGGCGCCGCGACCCTGCTGGTCTGCGCCAACACCGCGCCGGACAGCTCGGGCGACGGGGTGCAGATTGCAAAAGACCTGCGCGACCTGGCGGAGATGGCAGCAAGCCGCTCGCTGAGGATCGCGTTCGAGCCACTGGCGTGGAGCCGCTGGGTCAACACTTACGAAGCCGCCATTGCCTGCGTAGACGCGGTCGGGCACCCGGCCTTTGGCCTGGCGATTGACGCCTTCCACTGGTTCTGGGGCAAGACGCCACTGGCCCATGTCCGCAGCCTTCCTGCGGGGAAGTGCTTCGAAGTGCAGTTGTGCGATGCCATTCCCAATGGCCTGCCGGCGATGAAAGTTGCCCGCCATCACCGGCTGTTCCCGGGCGAGGGGGTCTGGCCCGTCCGGGATCTCGCCCGCGAACTGGTCGGGATCGGCTATGACGGGTTCTTCAACCTCGAAGTATTCAACGACCAGTACAAGCTGCTTCCCGTCGAAGCCCTGGTCGACCGGGCGGTCGGCTCGCTGAACGCCCTGGCCTAGCCACCCTTTCCGGGCAGCGGCGTCAACGCGCCACTGCCCGGGCGCGTCAAAGCTCGATCCGCTTAACCTCGCCGACGATGAAGGTGTAGGAAAACGCGCCGAGCATGGCCAGCATGCCAACCATGGCAAGCGCGCCGTAGAAAGAGCCGGTCCAGGCCAGAATGGCCCCGATGGCAAGCGGCGTGATGATGCCGGCGATGTTGGTGAAGAAGTTGAAGGCACCCCCGGCAAGCCCGATGTACCGCAGGGGCGCGACCTCGGACAGCAAGGTCCAGCCCAGGTTCGACATGCCTTGCCCGAAGAAAGCCACGGACATCACGATGATGATCAACAGGTCGCTTTCAAGGAAGGCGGCCAGGGCGATCGTCGATGACAGGAGCAGGCCCGTCACAATCGGGAACTTGCGCCCGAAAGTGAGCGATCCGGTCATCGTCACCAGCCGGTCCGACAGCTGCCCACCCACGAGCACACCGAGCGAGGCGGCCAGGAACGGCAGCGTCGCCATGAAGCCGATCTTGAGCCAGTCCATCCCGCGCTCGACCGCGAGGTAGGTCGGAAACCATGTCAGGAAGAACACCAGGGTGGAGTTGGTCGCGAACTGCCCGATCGACGCGCCGACGATCTGGCGCTTGCGGAACAGGGCCAGCAAGGCGCTCCATTCGAACCCGGGTGCCTGTGCCACCAGGCCGCCGCCACCTTCGGCAATGAGCCGCCGCTCACCTTCATTGATGCCGGGATGCTCCGAGGGTTCACGATAGACCTTCAGCCACACGATGCCGAACAGCATGCCGATGGTGCCGACGATGAAGAACAGCGAGCGCCAGCCGTAATTCGCCAGAATCCAGAACAGGATTGGCGAAAGGAAGGCGATGCCGAAATACATCCCGACCGAATAGACACTGTTCGCCCGGGCGCGTTCGCGTTGCGGGAACCATGAAACGAGTATGCGGCTGTTGGCGGGGAAACAGGGTGCCTCCGCCGCCCCCACGCCAAGGCGCATCGCGATCAGGGACCAGAAGCCCGCCACCGCCCCCTGCAGGGCGGTCAGGCCCGACCAGATGGTCAGTGCCCAGAAGTACACCCGCTTGGTCCCATAGCGGTCAAGCAGCGCGCCCCCCGGAATCTGCGCCGCCGCATAGCTCCACGAAAAGACCGAGAAGACCAGGCCCATGACCACCGGCCCCAATCCGAGTTCCTTTGACATGGCCGGCGCAGCCACGCTGATCAGCGTCCGGTCCAGGTAGTTGATCATCGTCGCGACGGCGACGAGAGCAAGGATTGTCAGCCGCTTCTTGGTGGGCTTCACGTCCGGCAGGACGTCGGAGCTTGCTTGCATGGTCTAGTCCTTGTCGATCGCGTAGGCCACATCGTAACATTCGGAAACCAGCTCTCCGGCACCGAGCGAAGTCAGCTCCGCCGCGATGCCCGGCGCAAGGCCTTCGATTTCCGGCAGCCCGTAGCTTTCAACGACCAGAACGAAGTCGAAGTCACCTTCGGCCATGGCCGGCCGCAGCTCGGTTTCCTTGGTGGCCTGGTTCGAAAATGCGGGGCGAGCAAACGCAAGGTGCGTACCGCAGACCAGCGGCTGCGCGAACAACGCATCAAGGTACGGGCGAATGGCCGTGCTGAAATCCGCTTCCGCCATGCCGGCAGGTAAACGGCCGCGGAAAGTCGCCAGGGCGCCGCCCATGCCGCGCCCCCGGCTGTCGTGCACTTCGCACGCACAGCGCAGGAAATTGCGAAAGTGCGGGGCCATGCTGCTGGTCCATTCCGTCGGACCATTCAGGCTGCGCAGGTAGTCTTCCGACTGGAATGTCTGCAGCTCGTCGCCTTCGTACAGCGTGAAATAGCGATGCCGATCGTAGCCCCAGTGCACCCCGCGCCGCGACCTGTTGAAACCGCGGTGGCCCAGTCTCTCGGGCATGTGCTGCTTGGTGTGCCAGTGGTGATACTCCGCCTCACCTTCCGGGGCGATGTCGTGCCACATGATCATGAATGCACTGCCGCGAAGTACCACCTCAATCCTCCATCCTTGCCCAAACCATACGGGCCGGCCTTCCTGGCCGATACCGGGGACAGAAGCCTTGCCGGATTGATCGCAGCCGATCCGACCGGATCGCACACTGCCCTGGCTTGTCGGCATTCTTCATCCCGAGCGCCTGATTGTCATTGACTGGTTAGTAGTACAAGTGGCAAGTGTTGCCGGGTAAGCGAAAAGCACAAAAAAAGGGATGTGGAGGAATGGATCGCCTGGGCAGCAGGGCGTCTCGCAGAGATGCGATGCTGATGATCGGGTCAGCCGCGATCGTGCCGGGCCTGGCCCGCGCCCAGACCGCGAATCCGCCCGCAAACCCGACCGCCGCCGCGGCCGTCACCACTGCCGCTGCGCCAATCCCCGCACCTGCCAGGCCGCCGCTCACCCTCGTTTCGCGGCACCTGCAGTGGGCCGGGGTCGAAGAAGGGATCGAGGTCGCGCGGGAAGCAGGCTTTCCGGCGATCGCCTGGACGGTTCGCCCCGGTGCCCACATCGATCCCGCGAATGTCGAGCGCGAGCTGCCGCGCGTTGTCGAACTCACCCGGAAAGCCGGCCTGTCCGTGCCGATGATCATCACCTCGATCGGTGACGTATCCGCTCCGCACGCTGAAGCGATCCTGTCGACGATGAAGGGCCTCGGCATTGCGCGATACCGCGCTGTGCCGTCGCGCTATGACCTCGCCAAACCCCTCCCTGCGCAGCTTGATGCGTTCAAGGCGAAGATCGCGCCGCTGGCGGAACTCAACCAGCGGCTGGGCACGATGGCCATGTTCCACACCCATTCGCGTGGTCGCCAGATTGGCGGCAGCGGCTGGGACATGTGGCTGGCGGTGAGGGATTTCGATCCAAACCACATCGGGATCAATTTCGATGTCGGGCATGTCACCGCGAAAGGCGGCGATGGCCTTCTCGAATCCATCCGGATGGCACGCGGCCACGTACAGGCAATTTCGGTCAAGGACCTGGTCTGGCGGAGGAAGGCCAATCCCGCCGCGGAAGAATGGGCGTGGGAAACCTACTTCGTCCCGCCGGGCGAAGGGATGGTCAACTTCCGCGATATTTTCAAATTCCTTGCGGAAAGCGCGTTCCAGGGCCCGCTGGAAACCTACTTCGAGTACGAAGTGAGCACGCCGGGCCGCGCGCAACCGGTCGACATGCTGGGAACGGATTTCGGCAAATGGAAGCTGGAAATGCCGCGGGCGCAGTTTGTCGGCCTGCTGCAGCGCGACGTGCAGTTCTACCAGGGGCTGATGCGCGCCACCGGGATCGGCGCATGAGGCACAACCGCGACGAGGCCAGCCTGTGACCGCCGCAAGCATGGGCGAAGCTGCTGCCCCACCTGCAGTCAGTGAAACGGACGAAGGCTGGTCGGGGCTTCAGTTGCTCGTGGTCGGGCTGTGTTTTGTCGTCAACATGATCGACGGAATGGACGTGCTGATCCTGTCCTACATCGCGCCGACGCTGCAGAAAGACCTTGGCGTTGGGGCCGACCAGATTGGCGTATTGTTCAGCGCGGGCCTGCTGGGCATGGCCATCGGCGGCCTGCTGATTGCACCGCTGGCGGACCTGTTCGGACGCCGACGGCTGATCCTCGCCTCCTTCTCTGTGTCGACGCTCGCCATGATCCTGAGCGGCATGGTCGAAGGGCTTGAACAGCTGATGGTCCTACGGGTGTTCGTCGGCATCGGCGTCGGTGCCGTGCTGGCCAGCATGGCCGCCATCGTCGCCGAATATGCCCCAGACCGGCATCGCAACTTCGCCGTCGGCCTGCTTTATGCCGGCTATCCGCTGGGCGCGATCTTTACCGGGTTCGCAGCGGCCGTGGCCATTCCCGCGTTCGGCTGGCAGAACGTGCTGACCGGGGCCGGCCTCGTTTCCGCGCTGGTGTTCCCGGTCCTGTTCTTCGCCCTTCCGGAATCCCTGGCGTTCCTTACCCGGCAGCGCGGTCCCGGCGCACTCGATAAGGTGAACCGGATCCGCCACCGCCTCGGCCGGCCAGCCCTGGATGCCCTTCCCCCCATCCCCGCGACCGCCAGTCGTCGCGGCGTGGCAGGGCTGTTCAGCGATGGACGGGCCGCCAACACGCTGTTGTTGTGGACGTCGATGATCTCCGGCTTTGCGGCCCTCTGGTTTGCCATCAGCTGGACCCCGCAACTCGCGACAATGGCGGGCCTGTCGACAGAAGATGCCATCTACGCGGGAACATCGTTCAATGGCGGTGCCTTCGTGGGGACCGTGGTGCTCGGTCTCATCACGGCCCGCCTCGACCTGCGCCGGACCATTCTGGCCTTCCTCGTCGCTGCCGCCGCCGCGATGATCGCCATGGGCAGCCTCGACCTGTCGGTTGGGGCAACGCTGGCCCTGGCCTTCACGATGGGGTTCCTGCTGCAGGGCGGCTTCAACGGAATCTACCCCCTGGCAGCGCGCGTTTACCCGGCCGAGGTTCGCAGTACCGGGATTGGCTGGACCACCGGGGTTGGCCGCGCCGGTGCCGTGGCGGGTCCGCTGCTCGGCGGCATGCTGATCGAACGCGACGTGCCGCTGGCCACGATCTTCCTGGTGTTCGCCATTCCCGCCGTGATCGGTGGTCTCTGCGCGGCCGCCGTCAGGATGACGCCTGTCGCCCGGTCCCCGGATCAGGCCGCAAGATAACGACCTGCAACTCTTGTCCTGAAGGTGATGAGATGCCCAATACGATGCCCTCCACGATCAAGCGCAAGCATCCCTCAATTGCCAATGTTTCAAGCGGCCTGACGCTGGCCGCCGCCCTGGCGGCAATGGCCTGGACGACCTCCGGGCAGACGCAGAACGCAGATGCGGCAGCACTGGTGAAGGACGGGCCTGGCAAGGCGGTGTTTCTGGAAAATTGCACCAGCTGCCATGCGCTCGGCACGATCATCAACGCTCCCCGCACCAGCGAGGAATGGCGCGACAACATCACCAAGATGATCGGACTGGGGGCACAGGTCACCCCGGACGAGTTCACCACCATCCACGCCTTCCTGGCCAGTAACTACAACTCCGAAGGGGCGCAGGCCGCGCCGCCGCGAGGTGGCGTTACGGCCGCGAGCACCTCCGGCCCGGCTCCGGACACCGGCCGGACCTATCCACGGCCCAGCGGTCCGAACCAGTGGCCGGCGCATGGCGGTGGGCCTGAACAGCTGAATTTCTCGCCCCTGACGCAGATCACGCCGGCCAACGTGGCCCGGCTGCAGCCGGCATGGACCTACCGTTATGGCGCAGGCCAGTCCCGGCAGGGCGACGAGGGGATCGACTTCCGGTTCGAGATTACCCCGTTGATCATCGGCGGGACGATGTACATCTCGACGCCCGCCGCTCCGCGTGCGCCCAATCTCCGGGCATCCGTGACCGCGCTCAGGCCGGAAACCGGCGAGGTGATCTGGAAGTATGATTCGCCCCTGAACATCCACGGCCGCGGCCTGGCATACTGGCCGGGAGATGCGGCCACCGCGCCCCGGCTTATTTTCGGGACCGACAAGGGCATGGTCGCCGCGATTGACGTGACGACCGGCAGGCTGGCCCAGGGGTTCGGCCGCAACGGGATGATCGATGCCTATGTCGGGGTCGCTTCCGAAATCGTCGGTGACACGCGGCGCAACAGCTACACCATCCCCAACCCGGTTGCGGTTTATGGCAACCTGCTGATCACCGGTTCACGTCCGGGCGAAGCCGGGCCGCCGGCTCCCCGCGGCGACATCCGCGCCTGGGACGCCAAAACGGGGCGGCTGGTGTGGACCTTCCACACCGTTCCCCAGCCGGGCGAACCCGGCCATGAAACCTACCAAGGCGATTCCTGGCGCGAAGTCAGCGGTGCGAACGTCTGGACAACCATGACGGTCGACCAGGAGAACGGCATCGTCTTCGCCCCAGTCGGCGATCTCAACAGCAACGAGAAGGCAACCGGCACGCAACTGTTCGCAGCGTCCCTGCTGGCGCTCGATGCCAAGACCGGCAAGCTGCTGTGGCACCGCCAGATGGTCCACCGCGACATGTACGATTTCGACGCGCCGACGCCTGCCGTCCTGATTGATTTCCGCAAGTCCGACGGCAAGAGCGTGCCGGCGGTCATGGTTACCGGCAAGCAGGGCCTCCTCTTCATCTTCGACCGGAAGACCGGCGAACCGCTCAACGGGTGGGAAGAACGGCCCACGCCGAACATCGTCCCCGGCCAGGAAGGCCTGATCTGGCCCACCCAGCCATGGCCGACGGCACCGGGCCCGCTCGCGCGCACGCAGATGACCCGCGACGAGATTCCGAATATCGTCCCCGGGATGCGCGCAGCATGCCAGAAGATATGGGACGATGCGGATATCGTCAGCGTGCCGCTGTACGCCCCGCGCCAGAGCCCGTTGCACGGCACCGTCAGCTACCCCAGTTCCACCGGTGGGCCGAACTGGGGCGGTGGTGCCTACAACCCCGAAACGGGGATGTATTACATCGCTTCGCAGAACCGCGTGGGGTTCCGTCCCAAAGTAGCCTCAGCGACCGACGTAGGCGGCATGAACCGGACCGAACGGCCGGCGGGGGGCAACCAGCCGCCGCGGTCGCAACGCCCGCAGCCGCCGTTCACTTTCGATGCCGGCAACGGCGTTTATCTTTCGTGCGGTGCCACGCCCTGGGGCGAACTCGTCGCGGTCGATGTGAAGAACCTGAAGATCGCCTGGCGCGTGCCACTGGGTGACACCGAGGCGCTGGGTGCCCGCGGGCGCAACACCGGGGCTCCGACCCTGGGCGGGGCGGTGACCACACAGTCGGGCCTGGTGTTCGTCGGCGGGGCGAACGACCGCAAGCTGCGCGCCTTTGATGCCCGCACCGGCAAGGAACTGTGGGAGACACAGCTCGAAGCCAGCGCCCACTCCACGCCGATCACCTACATGGGATCGGACGGCAAGCAGTACGTGGTCGCGGCCGCTGGCGGCGGCACCTCGGCCGGCGGACCGGAGATGTCAGACACCCTCGTGGCGTTCAAGCTGCCCTAACCTGCAGCGCCCAAGCCGACAGGGGGCCAC
>JBARAF010000256.1:0-2307 GCA_049791695.1 Croceibacterium sp. | reverse complement strand
TCACCGGGTCTGGCCCGATCGGCCTGTTGACCGCCCGCAGCGCGCTGGCCGCCGGGGCCAGCTTCGTGCTGTCCACCGATGTGGAAGATGCCGCGCTGGAAGTGGCCCGCGTCGGGCTGGGCGTGGATGCCACGGTCAACGTGCGCACCAATCCTGACGGCCTTGACGGTCATGTGGAGGATGCCGACGGGTTTGACGTGGCATTCGAGGCTTCCGGTTCGCCCGAAGCCCTTCGTTCGCTGTTCAAGGTGGTCCGTCGGGGTGGCCGCATCGTCCAACTCGGGATGATGCCACCGGGTGACCATGGTGTGCCCGTCGGACCGCTGCAAACGCGCGAAATTGACCTGCTGGGTGCCTTCCGTGCGCATGATGAATTTGCGCAGGCAGTGGACGCGATCGTTTCCGGCAAGATCGACGTTTCGCCGATCCTGTCCGGCACTTTCCCGCTGGCCGATGCCGTCGCCGCGTTTGAGCAGGCGGGGGATCGCAGCCGGGTGGTCAAGCTTCACATTGCTATTGCCGGTGAGGCCGCATGATTACCCGCACCGCCATTTTTGAAGGCCGGATCAAGCCCGGTTTCGAAGACCGCTTCTTTGCCGAGGTGGAACAGCGGCTCGCCCCGCTTTGGGCGAAGTTTCCCGGCGCGCTGGGGCTGCGGTGGTTCCGTGCCACTGAATGCGACGATGCGGAACGGCCGGTGGTGATGATCCAGCAGGTCGATTACCCCAACCGCGACGTGATGCAGGCCGCGCTCACCAGTCCGCAGCGGGATGACGCACGGGCGGTGACGCTGGAATTGTTGGCCATGTTCGAAGGCCGCTTCTACCATGTTGTCAGCGGCGGGGACGAGATCGCCCGGAGCGTGAGGCTGGGCTGAGGACGGGCGCATGACACAGGTGGGCGAAACGGCAGGACGGCGCGAAGCGCGCAGCGGCAAGCGGCCGACTATTCGCGACGTGTCGCATCTGGCCGGGGTTTCGCGGATGACCGTTTCGCGCGTCATCACCGATCCCAGCCTGGTCCTGCCCGCCACCCGCGACCGGGTGCTCAAGGCGATTGCCGACCTCGGTTACGTGCCCGACCGGACGGCGGGCAGCCTGTCCAGCCGCAAGACCGGCTTCATCGCCCTGATGCTGCCGACGCTGACCAATGCCAACTTCGCCGCCGTGGCCCACGGGCTGACCGAAGTGCTGCGCGAAGCCGATTTCCAGCTGCTGATCGCCTATACCGAATATGACACGGCGGAGGAGGAGCGGCAGCTGCGCAACCTGCTGGCCCGCCGCCCGGAAGCCATTGTCCTGACCGGCGCAACCCACAGCCGCGAAGCAACCAAGATGCTGCTTTCGGCCGACATTCCGGTGATCGAGATGGCTGACCTGCCCAGCCGCCCGATCGAACACGTGATCGGCTTTTCCAACTATCAGGTCGGGCGCAAGGCCGCCCGCCACCTGCTGGACCAGGGCTTTACCCGCATTGGCGCAGTCGGCGGGGCGGCAGAAGGCGCGGTGGTGGACCATCGCGGTGAAGAACGCATGCGCGGGTTCGAGGATGAGCTGAACGCCGCGGGCCTGCCGACCGACGCCGTGATCCGGTTCGGCACCGCCCCGCTCAGCTATGACCACGGCGTGGGCGCGATTGGCGAGCTGCTGGCGCGGGCACCCGAAACACAGGCCGTGTTCGCCGTATCCGACCTGTCAGCCGTGGGCGTGATCATGGAGTGCCAGCGGCGCGGCATCGCCGTGCCGGAGCAGCTTTCGGTGATGGGCTTCGGAGATTTCGAAATCGGCAAGGTGATCAACCCCCCGCTGACCACAATCCATGTCGATTTCACCCTGCTGGGCCAGCGGGCCGGAACGGTGCTGGTCGATATGCTGGCGCGGGGCGAACCGATGCAACCCATCCGCGAGGATGTGGGGCTGAGCGTGATCAGCCGCGCTTCGGTGGGGAAGCCGGCGCGATGAATGTTGGCCTGATCGGCGCCGGGGTCATTGGCAGCGCAATCGGGGCGCGGCTGCTGGCGAGCGGCTGCACGCTGGCATTCTATGACCCTTCGCCCGTTGCGGGCGCGGAATTGCTGGCCGGTGGCGCAACCCGTGCGGCCAGCCCGGCAGAGGCGGCAAGGGCTGCGCAGTTCGTGATTACCAGCCTGAACAGCGCGGGCGTGGTGGAACAGGCGCTGTTCGGCCCGCTTGGCGTGGCTGAAGGCGGACTTGCGGGGGCGCTGCTGGTCGATATGTCCAGCATCGATCCCGCCCGCACCGCAGCCATGGCCGGTCGGCTGGCCGATGCTTGCGGGATGCACTGGGT
>JBARAF010000255.1:0-2417 GCA_049791695.1 Croceibacterium sp. | reverse complement strand
TGCTGGTGCCGCAGGCGAAGGCGGCGTGGTTTGTTGCGCTGGCGAAGCCCGATGATGACCGCGAACCGGGCGACAAGGACGATCTGCGCAAGGCCTTTGCCGATGCAGGACAGGCAGGCACCGTCATCGTCTATCCTGCGGGCCACGGCTTCGCGGTGGCGGACAATGCCGCCTTCGATGCCGCGCAGGAAAGCGCTGCCTGGGCGCAAGTGCTGGCCCTGCTGGGCCGCGCCTTGCGCTGACGGCGCGATAGGAACGCCGATCAGGGCAAGCCTGCGCCGCCGCATTGCCTAGCCTCTGTCACAAACCCGCCATGCGCGCGGCAAGAGGGAAGAGGACTGCAATGATCACACGGCGTACCGCTCTGATGACCGGCCTTGCCGCCGGGGCCCTGGCCACCCTGCCGGGGCGCGCCCTGGCCCATGTCATCGTGCCCAAGTTCAAGCTCTATGACACCCACGCCCATTTCTACACCAATGACGTGGACAAGTACCCGTTCAAGGCCACTCGCAGCCGTTACGGCCCGGAAATCATGGTCGCCAAGGCCATGCGGTTCCCGCAGACACCGAAGGAGGTGTTCGCCTTCTGGGATGAAAACAACATCGCGAAGGGCTGCGGGGTGCAGTACAACTCCACCTACCAGACCGATAACACCTATCTGTTCGACATTGCGAAGGAACACCCGGACCGGATCATCCCGGTGGTGATCCTCGATCCGGTGGCTGCCGATACGCCCGCGCAGCTGGCCAGCATGGCGAAGGATCACAAGATCAGCGGCGTCCGCTTCACCGGGACGCCGGACAGCTCCGGCAACTACAACTTCCTGACCGATGCGGCGGCCCCTTCATGGGCAGCGGCCAACCGGCTGGGGCTGGTGATCGTGCTGATGCCTATCGGCGGCGACATGCAGAAGGCGATGAAGGCGGTGGCGCAGCACGCGGTGAAATACCCGAACGTGAACATCGTGCTGGACCACATTGGCTTTCCGAAGTCCGAAGGCGCGCCCAATTTCGGCCTCAGCCCGGAACACCGCGCACTGGTGGCGCACAAGAACGTCTATTACAAATACACCACCCTGCTGATCGAACAGCTGCACGCCGCCCATGTGCCGTTGCAGCCGTTCCTGGAACACATGGTCAAGACCTTCGGCGCCAACCAGATGGTCTGGGGCAGCGACGTGGGCAACACGCCGGGTTCGATGTTCATGTGGGTCCAGTACGCGCTGGAGGCCGCCTCCGGCTTGCCCGAAGCGCAGCAGAAGGCGCTGTTCTTCGACACCGCGGAACGGATCTTCGTCCCCGGCGGGCGCGGGGCGTAAGGGAACGACCACCCCCCTCCCGCAACCGGGAGGGGGCCTTGTTCAAAGCCCCGCTGCCGCAATCGAAGCGCGGTGGTCCGCCGCCATTTCCAGGTACTTGCCGGACTGTTCCAGCATGGCCGCCAGCGCATCTTCGCCCAGCACCCGCAGCGGGCGGGCGGGGCGGCCAGCCCACAATTCCGCGTCCGGCACCACCTTGCCGGGGGACAGCAGCGCCCCGGCTGCCAGCATCGCACCGCGCCCGATCCGGCTGCCGTCCATCACCACGGACCCCATGCCGACAAAGCCGCGATCTTCCACGATGCAGCCGTGCAGCACCGCCATGTGGCCAATCAGCGCATCTTCGCCGATCAGGGTCGGCAGGCCGGGATCGCCATCCTCGACATGGATCACCGTGCCATCCTGCACATTGCTGCGCGCGCCGACCACGATTCGGTTCAAATCGCCGCGAAGGACGCAGTTGTACCAGACGCTGGCCTGGGGGCCGATCTCGACATCGCCGATGATCCGCGCGCCCGGGGCGACGAAGGCAGTTTCGTGGATGCGGGGGGTCTTGCCCTTGTAGGGCAGGATCAGGGCGCCGGGGTGTGTGGTCATGACCCCGGCCTAAGCCCGTCAGCCGGTGCCAGCCAGCGGCTGGCCGCATGGGCGCGGTTTTCCTGCCGCGCCGGTCAATTCAGTGCGCTACGCCTGCGAGGTTCGCGGTTCTACAGCCGTGGCAGCAATGGGAGAGAGCAGCATGATCACATTCGGCCACCCGCCGCGCCGCGCCGAAGGGCTGATCGGCACCTGGGCGAAGATCCCCGCGCCCGAAGTGGTGGAGATGCTGGCGCTGGCCGGCTTCGATTTCGTGGTGATCGATCTGGAACATGCGCCGCTCAACCTGGAAACCGCTTATCGCCTGATCACCGTGGCGCAAGGCAACGGCATGGCTGCGCTGGTCCGCCTGTCCGACCGGTCGGGCGCGCAAGTGCAGCGGTTGCTGGATGCCGGGGCCGACGGCCTGCTGGTGCCGCACGTTTCCACCCCGGCAATGGCGCAGGCGATTACTGCGGCCATGGTCTTCGCACCCAGGGGCACACGCGGCCTTGGGGCCACG
>JBARAF010000254.1:0-3931 GCA_049791695.1 Croceibacterium sp. | reverse complement strand
GGCATATTGGGTCTGCCAGATGGTGACCGAAAACGAGAATGAGGACATGGCCGCGGCCGAGGCGCGCTATGCCACCTTGCAGGCGCGGTTCGGGGATGCGGTGGCGCTGGTCCACGGGCAGTTGCGACCCGAAGCGAAAGACGCGGCGATGGAACGCTTCGCCAGTGGCGAGGCAAAACTGCTGGTGGCGACCACGGTGATCGAAGTGGGCGTGGACGTGCCCAATGCAACGCTGATGGTGATCGAACAGGCGGAACGCTTCGGCCTCGCCCAATTGCACCAGCTGCGCGGCCGCGTGGGGCGAGGCAGTGAAAAGAGCACCTGCCTGCTGCTGCGCGGCGAAGCCCTGTCCGAAACCGGCAAGCAGCGGTTGACCCTGATGCGTGAAACGCAGGACGGCTTCCGGCTGGCGGAGGAGGATCTGGAACTGCGCGGCGGGGGCGAACTGCTTGGCACCCGCCAATCGGGCGACACCCCGTTCCGCGTGGCCGATCTCGACCAGATCCAGCGCCTGCTCCCCATCGCGCATGACGATGCCCGGCTGCTGGTGGAACGGGACGGCGGGCTGGATTCACCGCGCGGGGAAGCGGCGCGGGTGCTGCTGTACCTGTTCGAACGCGACTGGGGCGTGCAACTGCTGCGCGGCGGCTAGGCATGAAAAAGGGGCCGGCCCAACGGACCAGCCCCCGATATTCAAAAGCGCCCGATCAGGCCGCGATGTGGCGGTACACGGCGCGTTCGTGGCTGAATGCCTTGAAGCCGAAGTAACCGTGATAGCTGCCAAGGCCGCTGCCGTTGACACCGCCGAAGGGCAGGCGGTTTTCAAGGTAGTGGGAGAACACACCGTTCACAGTCACGCCGCCGGACGAGGTGCGGGCGAGGATTTTTTCCACGTTCGCTTCGTTCGGGCTGAACACGTACAGCGCCAGCGGCTTTTCGCGGGCTTCGATGTATTCGATCACCTGGTCCAGGTTGTCGTACGTCATCACCGGCAGGACGGGAGCAAAGATTTCATCCTGCAGGATCTTCATCTGCGGGTTCACTCCGGTCAGCATGGTCGGGTGGATGGTCAGGTCCGCTTCTTCCAGCGTCCCGCCAACGGCAACCGTGGCACCCTGTTCAACCGCGTCATCGACCATCGCCTTCACGCGGTTGAAGTTCGCCTGGTTGACCACCTGGGCAATGGCGCCCTTGTCGATCTGGCCATCGGCATAGAGGTTCTTCTGAACGTTGGCCTTGAAGCCTTCGACCAGTTGCTGCTGCTTGCTTTCCGGCACGAAGACATAGTCCGGGCAGATGCAGGCCTGGCCGCCGTTGAACTGCTTGGCCCCGGCAAGGGCAGCGGCAATCGCGTCGATATCGGCGCCTTCGTCCACGATCACCGGGCTCTTGCCGCCCAATTCCAGGGTCACGCTGGCAAGGTGCTTGGCCGCAGCGGCCATCACGATCTTGCCGACGCGGGGGCTGCCGGTGAAGAAGATGTGGTTGAACGGCAGGTCGAGCAGCGCGGTGGCCACGCTGACGTCGCCTTCAAACAGCGCCACTTCGCTTTCGTCGAACACTTCGCGGATGATCGTGCCGGCGATCCTGGCGGTGGCCGGGCACAGGTCCGTCAGCTTGACGATGCAGCAGTTGCCGGCGGCCACGGCGGCGGCCACCGGGCCTAATGCAAGGCCGAGCGGGAAGTTCCACGGGCCGAGGACCAGGCACACGCCGCGCGCTTCGTAAATGATCTGCGCCCGGTCGGTCTGGACCCGCGACGGGGTCACTTCGGTCGGGGTCATCCATTCGTCCAGGCTGTCAATGTTCAGCTGGATATTGCCCAGGATGTTGAGCACTTCAGTGACGCGGATTTCGCCTTCCGGCTTGCGCGTATCTTCCAGCACGGCGGCGACGATGTCGTCCGCATGGGCTTCGATCGCGGACTTCAGCTTCGCCAGCTTGGCCTTGCGTTCCGCTGCGGAACTGGCCTTCACGTTCCACTGGTTCGCCTGTTGCAGGGCGAAGACGCGGGCGATTTCGCCGGACAGGTCGGCAGCAGTGGGGGCGGAAGTGGTCATAAGAGTCTCTTGCCTGTGATCGAGGGGATTAATCTGGCGTGCCGTGCGCCTGCTACAAGAGGGGCAACAGGTCAATCGCCGGTTGCCAGCCCGCGCCACCCTGCCTACATCCCGCTGCACATTTTCCCGCATCGGCCCCGGTGGTGGGCACAGTAATTCGCAAGGTCCCCCGCTTGATCCTCTCCCCTTTCGAATGGATGATTGCCAAGCGCTACATGCTGCCTGGCAAGGGCGAGGCGGTGATCGCTCTCGTCGCCTCGATCTCTATTGGCGTGGTCATGCTGTCGGTCGCGATGCTGGTCATCGTGATGAGCGTGATGAACGGTTTCCGCGCCGAATTGCTGGACAAGATCGTGGGGCTGAACGGCCACGCGATCATCCAGGCCTATGGCGGGCGGCTGGATAACTGGCAGCAAGTGCTGGAAGACACCCGCAAGACGCCGGGCGTGGTCCGTGCCTCGCCGCTGATCGAACAACCGCTGCTGGCGACGTTCAACGGCCGGGTGGAAGCGGTGCTGGTGCGCGGCAATACCCCGCAGGACATCGGCCGCCTGTCGCCCAACGTGCTGGTGGGCGATCTCAACACGCTGCAACCGGGCAACAACAATGTCGCCGTGGGCTCGCGGCTGGCGGAAAACCTGGGCGCGCGGGTGGGGGACACAATCACCATCATCAACCCGCAAGGCCACTCCACCCCGTTTGGCACGGTCCCGCGGCAGGTGGGCTATACCATCAGCGCGGTGTTCGAAATCGGGGTCTACGATTACGATCAGGCCTTCGTGGTGATGCCGATCCCCAATGCGCAGACCCTGCTGCTGACCGGCGATTCCATCGGCATGATCGAAGTGAAGACAGAGGACGCGGACAAGGTCGGCGAAATCCTCGCCCCGCTGGCGAAGCAGTTGCAGGGCCGCGCCGTGGTGACGGATTGGAAGACGATCAACGCCAGCCTGTTCGAAGCCTTGCAAGTGGAACGGGTGGCGATGTTCTTCGCCCTGTCGATCATCGTGCTGGTGGCGGCGTTCAACATCCTGTCGTCGCTGGTGATGCTGGTGCGGTCCAAGACCCGCGACATCGCCATTTTGCGCACGATGGGCGCGACGCGCAAAAGCCTGCTGAAGATCTTCGTCACCACCGGGTCCGCCATTGGCGTGGTCGGCACCGGGGCCGGGCTGCTGCTCGGCTTCACCGTGCTGCTGTTCCGCCAGCAGATCGTGCGCGGGATCGAGATCGTCACCGGCCAGAACCTGTGGGATCCGTCCATCCGCTTCCTCAGCACCCTGCCTTCGCGGACCGATCCGTTCGAAGTGCTGGCGATCTGCGTGATGGCGATGGGCCTCAGCTTCCTCGCCACATTGTATCCCGCATGGCGGGCGGCTTCGACCGATCCGGTACAGGTGCTGCGTTATGAATGATGCTGTCGTCCGCCTAACCGGCCTGACCCGCAATTTCGAACAGGGCGGGGTGACGATCGAAGTCCTGCGCGGGATCGACCTGACCATCGCGCCGGGCGAAATCGTGGCGCTGCTAGGCCCGTCGGGTTCCGGCAAATCGACCATGCTGCAGGCAGTCGGGCTGCTGGAAGGCGGCTTTGGCGGCAAGATCGAGATTGCCGGGATCGATTGCACCCACCTCGATTCAGGTGACCGCACGCGGGTGCGGCGCGAACACCTTGGCTTCGTTTACCAGTTCCACCACCTGCTGCCCGATTTCAACGCGACCGAAAATGTCGTGCTGCCGCAAATGGTGGCCGGTGCAGTGCGGGCAGAGGCGGAAGTGCGGGCGCAGGAACTGCTGACTGCGCTCGGCCTGAAACATCGGCTGGACCACCGGCCCAGCCAGCTTTCCGGCGGCGAGCAGCAGCGCGTGGC